>DOVP01000136.1 GCA_003520025.1 Phycisphaerales bacterium | reverse complement strand
ATCCAGCACATAGGCACGATCAACTGGCAGCACCGCCATCAAGCCCGCATACCAGAGTGCCGCTTGGCGATCGTTGGGGTCCTGCTTCCATGAACGATATCGCTCGCTCAGCGCCAATGCGGGGTCACCGTGCGCCGCTTCGATTTGAAGCCACGTTTCCCGAAGAGGTCGATTCGTGGGAAACCGCCTGGATGCATCGGCCAACAACGAAACCGCCCGCGTCTTGTCGCCACCTTCTTGAAGGTGCAAAGCGGCCAACTGACGAATCGCTTTGATGTCGTTCGGATCGCGTTGAATCACCTCTTGGAGCGCGGAACGCGCCTCTTCAAGGTTGCCGGCCTCAATCGCGGCAATAGCGAGCGTTTCCCATGCCACGCCATGCCATGATGCCACTTCGGTCGCGCGGCGCGCCGCTGCGACCGCCCGATGAAAGTCATCGGTCGAATCCTTGCCTGCTTCACGGGCCACACGCCCGCTGGCCATCAGGAACCCGGCCTCTGCAAGGTTCCCCTCAGCGCTGTCCCAGTTTCCTTCCCTCGCCGCCGGCAACAATGCTTCGGCCTCTTCAAATCGTTCCGCAGTGAGCAGTTGATCAAAATGATACGCAAAGGCCTGCGTATTGCGGCTGAAAGCCGACTCAATGAGTTCTGCAAACGGCGCGGCCTCATCGCGAGCCCGCTGAGCTGTCGCTCGAGCGGTCGCGGCCGCTTCGGCGTCCGTTGATTCAATCGTATCGGCCCGCTGATCTTGGGCGGCAGCAAGTGTCTGCAAGCTCACGAACCACGCAACATCTCGCTCCTCCCCCTCTGCGAACTGTTGGTCTACGACCACCCGCAGGATCTCAACAGGATCGTCCGAGGACAACCCCATCGCCATCTGCTCAATCTGCCGATTGCCAGGCTGAAGATCCGCAGCCTTCTGCACGAAGGCAAGCGCCGCCTCCCGATTCCCGAGTTTCGACTCAATCTGTCCCGCCGCAATCAAGATGCGAACATCCTCGCTGTGTTCACCTTCAAGGAGCGGCTGCAGCTCCGCATATGCCTCGGTCAAATGTCCCCCTCGGTCAAGTTTGTCAGCGCGTGCGATCGCCTGAAGTACCACATCGGTGCCTGCCTCGGCCTGCTCTACACGGCCGCGATCGTCCACCATGGTGAGCCGAAGTGATTGCTCCAGACGAGCAATCTCGGGGTTCTCTGCGCGGACTGCCTCTGGAATGGTCTCTATCACCAAGATCGCCGCCTGTGGGTTCCGCATCCGCCCGTGAAGCGCCGCGAGCAACAAGCGGTTGCCGATGCTGCGAGGTTCAGCCTCACTCGCTGCCTCCAGACGGCTCACTGCGGTTCCCTGCTGCCCAATCCGCTCGAGTGCATCGGCATCCTTCCGAAGCACCTCGGCAGGAAGGGTGTCACTCAGCCGCAACGCCCGCTCATAGGCGGCGACTGCTGTGGCGTATTGGCCATCGGCATAGGCAAGATGCCCATCCACCTGAAGGACGGTCGCGTTCTCGGTGTCTCCGCCGAGCAGCGATACAATCAGGTCTCGCGCTTCATGGGCTTCACGCTTCAGTAACTCGTTGTCATCCGCTTCCCGGCGGTCGGCGATGATGCCAAACAGTACCATCACTGCGGTGATCTTATCGACCTGCTGCCGTTCAGACTCTAGAGAGACGGGCAGCATGGGAGTCTCGATCACCTCCTTCACAAGAGCTTCGGCTTCGATCAGATCACCGGTGGTCTGAAGTTCCTGAGCAAGCAGATTTTTCGCCCCGAGATTTGTTGGGTGAGCTTCGATCCATGCTCTCAGCACAGCAGCGGCCCGCTCATGTCCCTGCTCCAGATCGATGAGGGCCAAGAATCTCGCCATCTCCAACACTTGGTGTCGCTGCACGCCATCCATCGCCAAGATGACTCGCTCGGCATCGGCGAGATGCTTGTTGAGTTCATCCAACTTCGACTGGAGTTGGTCGTCCCCTGTCGCAGAGCGGAGTTCCGTCACCAACTCATGAATGAACAAATGTCGCACGACCGCCAGAAGCGTGGCAGGTCCATCAGGATTGATCTCGATGGCGTGATCATAGAACTCCTGCGCCATCTCCAGGTTCTTGGACTCCTGCTGATCACGACCCTTGATGCCGAGCTGCCGAGCCACTGCCATCCGTCCAAAGGCAAGCGACGCCAGTCCTTCATCGTTCTCTGGTTCCAACTCAATGAACTCAATCAACTCGGCCTCACCGGGAAACCGCACATGGCCAGTCTGATCAACATCGCCAAGGAAGTTACTCTGCCCGAGCCACATTCGAGCCATTCCGAGCAGGAAGGTCGCGCGGTTGTAGGCCGGCGAGCCTGGCTTGAATTGAGTTCTCGCTCGATTCGCCGTTCCCTCCAATCCTGACCAGATCACACCGCTCTCGCGGGCCATCGCAGCACTCCACCACTCATCGAGAGCGCGAATCGCGAGCGACTCACTCTCGGGTGTGAACTGTGCATGTTGACTGACCGCGGCGAGGTACTCGCGGTACAACTGGGATGCACGCTCGGGCGTCTCCGGAACCATGTCCTCATAGATCGCGATGCGCAGTGTGTGCGCGTCCTGATTCCCGGATTCCTGATAGAGCACCTTGCCGACACTTCTGAGCGCCTTGATGTGCTGATCCTCCTCAAGAAATGCCCGCGCCGCCGCCAAGTTTCTGGAGACACCACCCTTGATCTTCAGGTAGATCAGACCTCCGACAACGCCGGCAAGCATGATCCCGATCAGCGCCACGATGGTGAGCAGCCGCGTGTTGAGCTTGCGCTTCTTGCGGCCTCGCTTCTTCGACTTCTTCTTGGTACTCATGTCAGCCTCATTCTGATTGCCCGGGGTCAGGTACTGAAGTCACTTCGGCCCAATCGGCGATGGAACGCATGATCTCCGGAAGCATGCCCGAGAGGAATGGTTCAATGTCCCCCAAAAAAGCATCCTGATTGTATCCAATGTCGCCATCGGCGATGATCTGCACCTTGCAATAGTACGCATGCCGATCACCGCCTGTGAAGGCAGCCAACTTAACGCCCGACGGCGTGGGCTTCCACCGGCCATTAGCGATGAAGAAATAGCCTGCGTGCAAGCGGCGGTCGGGACGCCTCGGATCGAAAAATTCCATGTGCCGGACGAGTGGCCGACCGACCGGCATGCGAACTTCCACCTGCTCGCCAAGCAGAGAATCCTCGATGGTCGCAATGGGATACGGCGTGCCATCGAGTTCGTAGATTGGGTCATCAATCCAGGTCTCCAAAATTCCGTCGATCGGCACATTGACCGGATCTGGTGTTCGCTGCGTCAAGCCCGCTGCCACCAAGCACCGATCGGGTACGTGAGGGATGGCGTCAATCTGGTCGGTGTAATACGCCACATGAATCTGTAGTGGAGGACGGCTCTGATTCTCTGAATTCACATACATGCGCGTCAGATAACTGCTCGTCCCGAGTTGCTCGATCATCGCTGCATCGAGTTGTGTGTCTCGGACCGATCGCCACGATCCGAGCGAAGACGGGACCACCGAGAGAGATCTTCGCAGCGGAACGGGTTCGGACTTGAGATACACCTCAAGCGCGTTGGCGCCCGCCGATATCGCAACCGTGCCTATTCCGAGAATCAGGACACACCCAACGAACACGCTGACAACTCGACGGTCAAACCTGACAGAGAGCGGGGCTTCAGGAACCGCTGCATCGGACGGTGATTCCTCATCGAGTATCGATTGCCGAAGTATCCACATGATTCCGAGGTAGATGAAAAACGCAGGCAGCAGCCACAACATACCAACCATCGAATGAAAATCGCCTGCTGCAAAGCCGGAGTCCATGGTGGCCAATATTCCAAGCGTGATGACGCGAAGGATGTTGACGAAGATGGCTGTGGGCACGGCCATGATGACGAGAATTGTTCGCTGCCACCACGTATCCAAACCCCGGTAGGCCATCGCAACACCCAAGGCCAAGAACGCCACGAGCATTCGCATGCCCGAGCATGCTTCGGCGATGTTGATCGGCACGATCTGCTCGTTGTAGTAGATATTGAGCGTATGCCCTTCCCTCGCGATATCGTAGCCAATCAGCGACAACCCGATCTCTCCACCTACAGTCGCAATACCCTGAAGTTCAAACGTAATCAACTCCAGCAAACGATCTGAGACAGTCTGGCTGAATACGATCAGGTACAGCACCGGGAACCACATCCACCGCATGGCACGCCAGCCACAGAAGGCGAGAACGATCCCGAAAATGGTCAGCCCAACCCCCATGCCCGCGATGTTGTGATGGCGGAGCAGAATCGGACCGAGGGAAGCTGCGGCAAACCACAGGATTCCGATGAAAGTCACCACCAAGCCTGTAATGCTCGGCTTCAAGGGCGCCGCAAGAATCCGCTCGCGATTGAGCCAGACAAACCATCCGGCAATGAACGGAATGACCAATGTATGCCCCCAGTCGGCCTGAAATTCAATCGCAAACCTGACTTGCCGTTCAAGGAATGACCAGAACAGCCATATGAAAATGGCCAGCACGGTGGCTGCTGAAAGCAGCATCGCCTGATTGGACGGTGTGTACACGCGATCCGTGTTGGGGATAGTCGTTGAGCCGGTCATAGCCCTTGGGGTGGCATTGCCGCCTTGGTTGCTCCACTGGCCGCCACGTCAGAACCGGACATTGGTTGGAGGCGGCCCGAACACGTCGTTG
>DOVP01000129.1 GCA_003520025.1 Phycisphaerales bacterium | reverse complement strand
CAGTAGCCCAGTTCGGTGGCGCAGCCGAGGTGGTCGGCCAGTGGGCGGCAGAGGTCGAGTGTCCGCCGGGCCATCTGCCTCGCCGATGCGGCCAGCATGGTGTCGGGGTCGACCAGCGTGGCGTCGAGTCCATATCGCACCGCATGCCACTTGTTCTGACGGGCGATCATCGGGTGGCAGTCGGTGAGGTAGGCGCCGCGGTCAATTTCTCCGGAAATACCTGCTGTGACGCACTGCACCATGGCGACGAGCCCAAGCAACTGCCGCATGGTCATGGGCGTGTCCATGATGCGAATTTCGACCGTGCCGAAGCGGGCGACGGGGCGGACATCCCACCAGATCTCACGCGACGAGTGAATGAAGTCAGTCGACTGCAGGTGATCTACCAGCCAGTTGTACTCGGACCAGTTGCGCATGGTTTCTGGCAGGCCGGCGGTCGGAAGTGATTCCATGATCTTCGATCGGTAGGAAGCGAGTCCGGTGTCGTGTCCATTCCACATGGGAGAATTGGCCGAGAGGGCGAGCATGACGGGCAGGTGCCGCATCATGCGGTCGCACATCTGAATGGCCTTGTCGCCGCTGTCGATTCCCACATGCACGTGCAGACCGAAGCACACAATGCGACGGGCGACGAACTGCATGGTGTCCATCAGCCACTGATAGCGATCATCCGGCGTCAGTTGCTGTTGGTCCCACCGCGAGAACGGGTGCGTCCCCGACCACAGAAAGGTCGAGTTGCTCTTGGCAGCCTCTTCGTACCCCCACTCCAGTTTCTCAGAGAGGTCGCGGCGGACATCCTCCACGGTATTGCAGACGCCGGTGTTGAACTCAAGATAGCCCTGCATGAACTCGGGCTTGACGCAGTCGCTCCAGTGCTCCGGCACATTCTCAAGTATTCCAGCAGCACGGGGGACCAACCCAAGCGTGTCGCGGTCGACCACGCCGAGTTCGATTTCCACGCCGAGCGTGTGTTTGGGACTCGCATTGAATTGGATTGGCATTGGTGACCCCTGTCGAAGGTTCGCTTTAGAGTACGAAATGCAGCGCGGTTCGTGTAAGTAGCCGGCTGCCGATCAGCAGGGCGGCTTCCTCGATATCGAATAGGCTCGAGTGCAGGGCGTGCCGTTCTGCGGTCGGTCCGTGCCCCGTTCCCAGTCTTGCGATCGCTCCGGGAACCTGCTGCTGGTAGATGGCGAAGTCCTCGCTGCCGAGGCTCGGCATGTCCAGACGAACCACGCAGTCCGGTCCGACAACGTCGCAGGCCGCCTCGGCCATGAGTTCCACGACGTGCGGATCGTTGTTGGTGGCGGGAGCGTGATGCGGGAAGGACACCTCCGATTCACATCCGGTCGCGAGGCAGACCGCTTCAACGCACTGGGCCACCATCTGCTTCAACCCTGCGGCTTCCTCCATCCGGGCGGCTCGAATCGTGCCGCAGACCTCGGCCGAACTTGGGATGGCGTTGATGGTATCCCCGCTGCGGACCGAGGTCACCGTGACGCAGTGCGCGCGTCTGTTGTCGACGATTCGCGGGCCGAGTTGGTACAGCAGGGACACGAGATTGACAGCAGCCGGAATCGGATCGACCGCCTCGTGCGGGCGGGCACTGTGTCCACCGCGACCGCACAATCTGACCTTGAAGGACATCAGGTTGCCCGTGATCGGACCGCTTCGCATGCCAATACGGCCTGTGTCTAGGAACGGATCGACATGCAGGGCGATGATACGATCGACGCCGTCGAGCGCGCCGCGATCAATCATGTCGATCGCGCCGGTCGCCGACTCTTCAGCGGGCTGAAAGATGAACCGAAGATTGCTGCTTGCGCCTTCCGATCGGAGCGTCTCGAGTTCGCGTGATAAGGCACTTGCCGCGAAACAGGCCATTGTCGTGTGGGCATCGTGGCCACAGGCATGACAGTATCCATCGTTGATCGATGCCCACGGGACGTCCTTTTCGTCTGGCACCTGCACGCAGTCCATGTCGGCGCGAATGGCAAGGCGGGGGGCATCGGACTCGGCCAGATCGATATCAACGATCAGCCCGGTGGCGTCCTGCTTCGTTTTTGTGTCAAGCCCGGCCTCATCCATCTGTTTCATGACCAGCGAACTGGTGCGAGTTTCCTCACCTGCTGGTTCCGGGTGGCTGTGCAGGTCTCGACGCATGGCGACCATGGCTGGCAGAGACTCGTTCAGCCAAGCATCACTGCGGTGCCAGATCATGTTGTTGGTATCGCCGCTCATGGTCTTGATATCCCTCAACTCCAAACCACTACCACTTTGCCGAACTGCGCCCCGGACTCGATGCGACCGAAGGCTGCCTGTCCATCTGCGGCTGGAACCACGCTGTCGATGACGGGCTGCAGATGTCCACCTGTGAACAGGGCCACGGCCTGACGGAACTCACTCATATCGCCCATGGTAGAGCCAAGCACCTGCAGTTGGTTCCAAAAAAGGCGAGTGAGATCGGTTTTGGGATGGGCACCACTCGTGCAGCCGCAGGCAACAAAGCGTCCGCCTCGCGCCAGCGACTTCAGGCATGACGTATGTACGGCTGCGCCGATCGAGTCGGCGCAGATATCAACACCTCGCCGGTCAGTGAGACTACGCACCGTACGGCTCCAATCCTCTCCCTCGTCGAGTACAGCATCTGTGGCGCCGAGTTCCAGTGCTTTGTCGAGTTTCCATTGGTGGCGGCTGGTGACGATGGTGCGGCAACCGAAGTGGTTGGCGATATTCAGGGCCGCGAGCGCTACCCCGCCGCCAATTCCGGTGATGAGTACCGTCTCACCAGCGCGGAGCCTGGCCTTGGTTCGAAGCATCCCCCAGGCCGTCAGGTGGGTCAGTCCGTAGGCTGCGGCTTGAATGGGATCTTCCGTTTCGCCGACCACAACGGCATTGCTCGCCGGAGCCGTGAATCGCTCCGCGTGTGTGCCCGGCGTATGCTCGCCGATCATGTAGATTTCACGCCCCGCTGGCGATGCGTTTGGGCGGGGCTCGTGGGGGATCTCCACCGCGAAGTTGAATATCACCCGCTGGTCCATCCACGCTTCATCGACGCCCGCGCCGACGCCGACAACTCGCCCGCATCCATCTGAACCGCCGATGTGCGGGTACTGCGTGTCGATGCCTGGCAGTCCGCGACCAACCCAAAGATCCAGATGGTTCAGCGCGCTCGCCTCGGTGGCGACCAGCAGTTCGCCCTGACTCGGCACGGGCTCCGGAAGATCCAGCAATTCGATGTTTGGCGTGACGGGATCGCCTTGGCGTGTGACGCAGAGTGCTCTCATATGGTCTTCCTTTTCAGCCGGCGACGCAGCCGTTGGTGATCAACAGGTCGCGAGTTCGCTCGATGCCCTCCACCTCCGGTAGCGCATCACCTTCGTATTCCACGCCGATCCAGCCGGTATAGCCGTGCTTGCGGACCAATTCAAACATTCGCCCATAGTCGGTATGTGTTTCGTTGCCGGACTCATCGAAGTCGTGGCTCTTGGCACTGAGGGCTTTGGCGTATGGGAGCAACTCATCGACGCCCTGATAACGGTCGTACATTTCATGCGTGTCCCAGTCGAGAATGAAGTTTCCGAAGTCGGGCAGCGATCCGAGCCGTGGGTGATCGACGAGTGCAATGAGCGAGGAGAGCCAACCGCCGTTGGAAGAGAGCCCTCCATGATTCTCGATCATCACGTTGAGGTTCATCGCGTCGGCACGTTCCAGCAGATCGCTCAGACCGGTGGCGCACAGATCACGCTGTTGCTCGGGCGTGCCCTTGCTCGGGACATTGACGCGGATGCCGTGGCAGCCGAGAGCAGCGGCCGCATGCAGCCAGCGGTAGTGGTTCTCGACGGCCTTTGATCTTGCAGATCGATCTGGATCGCCGAGCGCCCCTTCGCCATCGATCATGATGAGGACACTCTTGACACCGGCCTCCTTGCACCGAGTGTCAAGCGCGGAGAGCCACGCGTCATCCGTTGATCGATCTTTGAAGAAGGAGTTGACGTACTCGACACCGGTGATGCCAAATCGTTCGCGAGTAAATGTGGGAAAATCTTCCGCCGACAATTCGCCTGCCTGCAACATGCGGTGCAACGACCACTGGGCCAGTGAAACGGGCCAAGCAACGGTATTCATGTCGGGCTTCTCCTTTTTTGCAACTTCGTCCGCGGCGGCGAGTCGAAGCCATGGAGCCACACATATCGTGGCCATGCCGCTGAGGATGGTCCGCCGATCGATCACGCCTCTGGTGGATCGGAGGCGGCATCCTCCTCACCCTCCAACTTCAGCACGGTATGAAATCCAAGGAAGCCCTCACGCCGCCCCGGCTCGTCATCCTCCGCGCCTTCCGCTTCAGCATGGGCCTGCTCCAAGATGCCTTGAATGGCCTCGACCTGCTCTCGATCGAGCGGCATGGACACAATGCGGTCGTTGCGGACGCCCGGCACCAGTGTGGTGATGGCGGCAATGGCTTCATCTTCGTTGAGCGCCGCAAGCACGTGCTCGCCGACCTGTCGCTCGACGCTGCGAATCATGGTGACATGATGAGGTCTCGGCTCTTCTTCGGGGGTGTTGGTCTCTTCAACTTCG
>DOVP01000293.1:7971-10881 GCA_003520025.1 Phycisphaerales bacterium | reverse complement strand
ACCAATGGCGGCACGATGTTCGTCATTGAGATATCTACCGATCAACTCGGACTTGACTTCGAGTGTGGGGGCCTTGTCGATGGCGAGCCAGAGCCGCTTGAGCCGAGCCGACGTATCGGTGGGCGACAGTCTCACGATGGCCGGAAGGGCCCGCTCCACGAGATCGTCCCGCTCGGTCAGAATCGCAGCATCAAGCAGCAACCTCCACGACTCCTCTGCCTCCGGGTTCAGGGTTGTGGCATCGATCAAGAAGGAGGTGCCCGCCGAGAGCCCCTGCACCGACAGTGGTTCGGTCCCAAGCACCTCCCTTGCATAGCGGGTCAGGGTGCTAGAAAGCCGGGTCCGCATGGGGCGGTTGGCGGCATCCGTGGCCACCGAGCCGCCGGGGGGCTCAGTGGCAGCGGCACCAGCGGCCAGAGTAAGCAGAATGGCAAGGTGAATGGATCGAATCATGGTCTGGCAGATCAGCGTCACGCCTTTGCGAGAGCCCTTTAGAGGCCCCCGCATCGCAGAATATGCGGCACAGAGGATCCTGCGAGGGGTGATGGTACGCGGGAGGGATGTCCATCGCCACCGTGTGGCCGCCAACCTCTCAGTGGCGGGAGATCTCCATTGACAGCCCGGAATAGTGGGTGCTACCGTCGCCGATCCGCCCCCCATGGCAGCGGGCCGTATCCTGCGTGTTTGACCATCATTCGGCCCTCAAGGGAACCACCCCACATGCAGCCATCCCGTGTCCTGCTCCATCGCATCCTCACGCCAGTCGCGGCCACACTGCTCGCGACGAGCGTGGTCTCCGTCGGTGACGTCACCGCGCCCACGAGCCTTGCAAGCATCGCCAAGAAGGATGACATTACTCTTGCGGATAAAGACTCCATGGTCGCCTTCATAGATCTTCACGTGTCGCGGTTGGAGAGTGGTGATGCCGCCGAACGCCCAAAGGCTCGGCAGGCACTGCTCGCCAGCGTATATGGCATTTCGAGTCGCCGAGCCACGCCGCTTTTTCGGGAACTCTACGCGGAGCAACTAATTCCCAAACTCAAGACCATCATGGCGGAATCGGACACGCCACAGCGGATCGCAGCGGCTCAGATCGCCGGCGGACTTGGAACCGATTCGGCGGTGAGTCTACTGATGCGACACATCACGCCACACGAGCAGCCAGATGACGCTGTGCGGGTCTGGACCGCTGCAAGCCTTCGGCCGTTGATCGTCCAGATAAACGTCACGCCGAGTCGGCTCAATCGCTCCATCGGAACCCTCGGCCAAGCGGCACTGGTCGAACCGGACTGGCCTGTGCTGCGACAACAACTCGAAACACTCGCCGCGGCAACGAGCAACCAGCGGGGTGAGGAGGGGGGGCAAGCGAACCTGATGACCCTCGCCCGCGAGCAGCAAACCGCTGTCCTGACGCGTCTGATTGAACGACTGAAGGACGGAGAACTGGACATGCTGTTGGTCATCGAACCGCACATGCGCCGCATACAGCAGCAATTTCTGGATCAGAACGATGTAGACACGCTACGCGCCCAAGCCCGCAAAACGGTTCCGGCAGTAAGCGGCCTCTATGAGGCCATCCTGGCCAACTGGGATACCATCCAAGAGGACCAACGCCGTGCTCGCATTGCCGGGCGGGCGCTCCAGAAGGCAGAGATCATGATCGTTCTCATGGACAACTACCTCACCAAACAGTCCAACTCCACGGCACCCAAGTATGAAGATGCGATCGTCAGCAACAACCGAGCACCGATCGAAGCGGGCAAAACCAAGTGGGCCACACTCGGTGACGGCCCCGCCTACCAATAGAGCGTATTCGGTATCTGTACTCCTCTCTCCATTGGGGGGAGATTCGCGGCAGCCATGGAGAAAGTCAATCTTGCTGCTGAGCAGCAGACCTTGATGCACGACAGAGTCATCTCTGCCCGCATCACGTGATTCCCTCCACCCGGCGTGAGGAGAAACGGGGAAGCCCCTGATAGTCTTTCCTGCAATGGCTCGACTTCTCATCCCACCCCTTCTGCTGCTGCTGGTTCTGCTTGGACTACTGTCGGTGGACCAACATGAGCGCGAGGCTGATCTGGTTCTCGCAAGTGACAACGAGATCTTTACGCTCGACCCGCAGCGGATGAGTTGGCTCGGCGACATGCGGATGGGCTACGCGCTGTTTGAGGGGATTGTCCGGTGGAACCCCGAGGACTTCTCCCCGCAACCCGCCGTCGCGAACTCGTGGTCTATCTCGGATGACCGGCTCGTGTGGACCTTTCACCTCGATGAAGATGCCAAGTGGTCTAATGGCGCGGCAGTTACCGCCCACGACTTCGTGTGGTCCTGGCAACGACTGTTGTTGCCGGATACCGCAGCCGATTACTCCAACCTTCTTTTTATAGTCGAAGGCGCCGAGGACTTCTGGAACTGGCGGGGCGAGGCGCTCGCCAACTTCACGTCCGGTCCCGGCGCTGCTGAAACACTTCTGGACGAGACCGAACGGCGTTTCGGCGATACCGTCGGCATTACCGCTTTGAACGATCATACGCTTGAGATCCGCTTGGCCCACCCGGTCCCCTACCTGCTCGACCTGCTCGCCTTCGCGCCGCTCATGCCCGTCTATCGGCCTGCCGTCGAGGGGTGGCCGGCACCACCGGTGGCGTGGCACGACGCCACTGCGCCACCATGGTCCGATCGACGGTTTGTCACACTCGTCCCCGAGACGGGCAGGATCCAGCCGGATCACCGCTGGGCACGACCAGGCACCCTTGTGAGCAACGGGCCCTATGTACTTGACCAGTGGCGGTATCGCAGAGATCTGCGGTTGATTCCGAATCCTCATGCGCACGCTCCGGGTCACATTGACAGCGTCTTGGTACGGTCCTTTCCCGATCCCAACACTGCCCTGCTCGCATTTCGCAGCGG
>DOVP01000293.1:2424-7588 GCA_003520025.1 Phycisphaerales bacterium | reverse complement strand
GAGACCAAGGCCGCCGAACCGGAAAACGACGACATTCTGGTCCGTTCCATCCACGCTGTTCCAGCATTTGGAACCGAGTTCTTCAGTTTCAATTGCGGTGACACACTCGCAAGTGGAGCAGCCAATCCATTCGGCGATGCCAGGGTCCGTCGCGCCTTTGCGCGGGCCACTGATAAGCAAATGATTGTGGATCATGTGACCGGCCTCCACGAGCCAATCAGCGGTTCGTTCACGCCAAAGCAATCTGTTGCCGGCTATGAACCACCGGAAGGCTTGAATTTCAACCCAGATCGCGCCTTACAGGAACTCTCTGATGCTGGTTGGCATAAAAACGTCGATGGCCAACTCGTGAATACCTCTGGCGAACCATTCCCGAGTGTCGATCTGAAATACACCACCTCCTCTCCCCGAAACCGCCGCATCGCGACAGCGCTTCGAAGTCAGTGGCAGGATCGGCTCGGCGTTGATGTCACACTCAGCGGTCAAGACAGCAAGTCGTTCGGTGCCGATCTGCGAGCCGGTGATTTCATGGTGGCCAGAGGACGCTGGTATGGAGACTGGGGTGACCCGACAACCTTTCTCGAACTCTTTCGCAGCACCAATGGCAACAACGATCGTCGTTTCAAGAATGCCGACATCGACATTCAACTCGATGCAGCCGCAGCGGAAACCGATCCGGTGGCGAGAATGGCGATGCTCGCCGATATCGAACGAGAACTCTTCGAAATCCACATGCCGCTGCTGCCGATCTGCCAGTTGGTGGAAGTCACCATGCACGATCCGGACGAACTCGGCGGTATGACGACCCACCCTCGGCTCATTCAATACATCGGTGATATTCACAGACGATCCGGGGCAAAGCCATGAGTCCGATGAAACGCATGATCCTCTCGCGTATGGCGCAGATACCGGTCATCTTGCTCGCGGTGTACACGCTGACTTTCATGCTCGCATGGCTCATCCCGGGCAACCCGCTGGAGAAGGATGAGGGCCGCCGCCCTCCTGCCGCCATTGTCGAAGCCATGCAGACCCAATGGAACCTTGATGATCCTTGGACCTTCTATTGGTCCTATCTCGGTGACATCACCGGCGTGAATTGGCTGTTGGGCGAGCAAACCGGCCCGGTCATCGATTTTGGTCCAAGTCTGCGACATGAAAACTGGTCGGTGGGCGAGATCATCACCGGACAGTTGCCGGTATCGGTAATGGTCGGCATCTCAGCCATTCTGTTGGCCCTCTTCATTGGTGTCGGTGCCGGCACGCTGGGGGGACTGCGACCGGGAAGCTGGCTTGACCTTGCAACCGGTTCCGTCAGCATCATCGGCGTGAGTATTCCCGCCTTCGTGATTGGCACAGCATTACTGCTCGTTGGCGGCGTATGGCTCCAGTGGTTTCCCGTCGGTGGATGGGGTTCGCTGCACCATCTGCTGCTCCCCGCCATCGCGCTCAGCCTGCCCTTTGCCGCGTGGATTGCGAGGCTGACCAGGCAGGGCGTCATCGAGGAGATGCAGGCCGACTACATCCGAACAGTTCGCGCCAAGGGTGTTTCCGAACGGGTCGTCGTCCTCAACCATGTGCTTCCCAATGCGCTCCTGCCCGTGCTGTCCTACCTTGGACCCGCGACCGCTGCTGCGCTCACTGGGTCATTCGTCATCGAAAAAGTCTTCGCCATTCCCGGCCTCGGCATGCACTTCGTCGATGCGGTACTGAGCAAGGACCTCACCATGATCATGGGCGTCGTGCTTGTGTATTCGGCACTGCTGGTCCTGCTCAACCTCGCCGTCGATGTGATGTATGCGTGGGTGGATCCTCGCATTCGTGTCGGAAGTCGCGGATAGCAAAGTGGTCGGGTACCGCCTAGGACCAATGGTCCACCTCAACCCACCCCAGAACGGCGCCTGACTCCTTACGCTGCACACATGACCGCCGCGCCCCGCCGAACGGTTCTTCAACGCATGACAACCATCCTGATCATCCTGCTTCTGGTGTGGATCGCATGGATGGCGGCGGCGTGGTTTCTTCAGGGGTACATCATCTTCCCGCGAGGCGTGGCCGCTGACCGCGCCATGCTCGGGCCACCGGTCGGCGTAGTGTCATGGACGCTGGATATCGGTGAAGACAAACCCGTCGAAGCGTGGTTTGTGCCGTCAGAATCAAAAGGTCTCAGTCCTGCCGTCGTCATCATGCATGGCAATGGTGAATTGATCGATGATTTGATCGGCACTGCCCAATCCATGGCCGCACGCGGCGTACACGTGCTGCTGCCGGAATACCGCGGCTACGGGCGAAGTGGCGGCACCCCGGGCGAGCGGGCGATCGTTGAGGACGTGTCGGCCTTCGTAAGGCGGTTGCATGAGTGGCCCGATGTCGACGACCGCCGCGTGGCCTACATCGGACGTTCCATCGGCTGCGGTGTCGCGGCCGGTGTGGCGACCACCGAGCCACCCGCTGCGCTCATCCTGATGATGCCGCCAGCGAGGCTGGACACCATGGCATGGAGGCTCGGGGTACCGCCTTTTGTGATCCGGCACCCGTTCCGCACAGACCGGGTGCTCCGCGACTTGGACGTGCCAGTCCTGATCCTCGCCCGATCCGATGATGAGATCATTCCCGCCTCACACCCTCGGTTGCTGCATGATCTCGCGGCCGAAAGTGAACTGGTCATCATCGACGGAACGCACAATGCCGTCGCGTCGGAAGAAGCGGCCGAACGGCAGCAGTCGGCTATCGCGGCGTTTTTGCTCAAGCATGGGATGGCAGAGGGGTCAGGTGCCGCCCGGGGAAACACGCCAAAACGTTGATGTGGGCCGTCGATCCCTGTGCGGCACGGTCGGGACCTGTCAAGCGCCGTAGGTAGCGTCGGCGCCGAGTACCTCGCTGATGCGAAGGAGCTGGTTGTACTTGGCAGTGCGGTCGCTGCGACATGGCGCGCCGGTCTTGATCTGCCCGGCGTTGGTCGCCACGGCAAGGTCGGCGATGAAGGCGTCTTCGGTCTCGCCGCTGCGGTGGCTGATGATGGCGTTGTAACCGTGATGCTGCGCAAGCCGCACAGCCTTGAATGACTCGGTGAGTGTGCCGATCTGGTTCACCTTGACGAGGATGGCGTTGGCTGCGTGCTCTTCGATGCCTCGCGTGAGGTATTCGACGTTGGTCACAAAAAGGTCGTCGCCCACGAGCTGCACGCGATCACCAAGACGCTCGGTGAGTTTGATCCAACCGTCCCAGTCTTCCTCTCCGAGGCCGTCTTCGATGGACCAGATCGGCCACTTCTCACACCAGCCCGCCCAGAGGTCGATCATTTCCTCGCTGCTGGCCACGCGTTCGGGGTCGCTCGAGAAGAAGCAATAGCCCTCCTTGCCGAGTTTCTTCGCCTCGGACACCATCTCGCTCGTCGCCGGGTCGAGACAGATGACGATCTGCTCGCCAAGTTCGTAGCCGGCCTGCTCGGTGGCGGCGGCGATGACCTCAAGCGCCTCTTCGTTGGTGGCGAGATCTGGCGCAAAGCCGCCCTCGTCGCCAACCGCGGTTGACAGATTGCGATCATGCAGCACGCCCTTGAGCGCGTGGTAGATCTCGACACCTGCTTGCATGGCCTCTTCGAAGCAATGGAAGCCCAGCGGTTGGATCATGAACTCCTGAAAGTCCACGGTATTGTCGGCGTGCTTGCCCCCATTGAGGATATTCATCATCGGGGCAGGCATCACATGGGCACTCGCGCCACCGAGGTACCGGAAGAGGGGCAGGTCACTTTGCGCAGCAGCAGCCTTCGCAGCCGCCATGGACACGGACAAAATCGCATTGGCCCCGAGCCGCGACTTGGTGGTGGTGCCATCAAGCTCGCACATGAGCCCATCCAGCCCCTCTTGATCGCGAGCATCCAAACCCAGCACCTGTGGGGTGATCTCCTCATGGACGTTGCACACGGCGTTCTCGACGCCCTTGCCGCCCCACGCGGCAGCACCATCTCGAAGTTCCACCGCCTCATGCTCGCCGGTACTCGCCCCACTGGGTACCGCCGCCCGCCCGAGCGCGCCGCCGCTCAGTCCAATCTCACACTCCACCGTGGGATTCCCCCGGCTATCCAAAATCTGACGAGCGGCAACATGATCAATGGTGAATGGCATGGACACGGATCGCTGAAGGGGTCAGGTACCGAGCCTGGCCCCGGCGTCTCACTTGAATCTGACCAGCGGCTGATGGGGCAGGCTCGGTACCCGACCCCGTCTCCCGCTCACGGCGAAGCGGTATCTACAATCGGGAGACGATTCAGGATGGATGGAGAATCGAGCAACCAAAAGGATCGCCAATCATCAACGAACTCTCGAGCCTGGATGTCATAGATGACCTGATTGTCCCACCAGAGGTCGGCTTCGGTCTCTGTGACAGACTGAAGCGCCGGCGTCAGGTTTGAGGCAATGACTCGATCACTCACGAGATACGCCTCGTTGCAGGCTCGATTCATCGATTCAATCCGCGACTGCAATTCCGGAGTGTAGTGACCCCAGAACGCAAAGTACTGCGAGCCCTGCTCTTTGATCATGTCTTCTCGCAGGCTCTGGAGTTGATCTCGAAGCCCTCTGGGAAGCGCCTTCACTTTGCCGGATCGCTTCGTCTCGTAGACCCAAGACTCTGGCATCGAGATCCGCTTTTGTGCAACGGAGTCATTGACACGGGTCGGCGTGTGACACCCCATCATCACGCTGACGGCCGCGACCGACATCACCATGGTGATGGCAAACTTGCAGATCACATACCACCTCGCAGGAACGAACTCTTCGAATCGGCAAACTCAATCCCACGAAGCAGTGCCTCGGTGCGTGGGCCAAGTGGAATATCGAACATGACCGCAGCCACAACGGCGTTGTGGTGGACATTGACCAATTCCACATTGACGTAGACCTTGTCGATCGCCACGGTGTAGGTGCTCACCATGACGGCGCCAGCGTTGTAGTCGAGCGCCAACTCATTTACATCCCGCGAGAGAAAGAACTCGCCCTGACGCGGAAGGATTGGCACGCTCCCCTGCCGGAGATTCATGTTGATGACCTTGTTTTCCCAGTGCTGCGTAAGCGCAGTCGCGAGCGCCTCGGACATCAGGCGACCAAAATTGGTCGTTTGATCGTAGTCATTCAGGTTGACCGTCGTCGAGTACAGAACTGGACGC
>DOVP01000293.1:0-2082 GCA_003520025.1 Phycisphaerales bacterium | reverse complement strand
GTCTTCTGCGACCATCCCATTGTCATCGATGGCCCCCTGAGTGTCCTCGACGTGATTGCCTTGCGGAGGGCGGGCCGTTGCGAGCATGTGACTGATGGCATTGAAGGCCGTCATTTCATAGTTGGCATCCACCGTGGGCTTCGCGGTCTGGACCGACTCCAACACCGTGATCCGCTTTTGGAGATGACGGTTGCCGTGTGCCTTCCAGTCGGCGGTGCTTGACCGGTTTCCGCTCTCCCAATGCGAGCCAGCATTGCTCGCCTGCCAGTGGGTACAACCTGCCGCGGAAAGCGGGAGAATTGTTGCAATAAGAAACGCTTTCATCTGCATCACGATCTCTGCTTTCACTGCGACCCGACGACGCCGAAGCGACGTCCGGGCATTGGATGACGATCTTTGTCGAGCGTAATGGTGTGGTCTCGAGTGACGATTTCGTCTTCGCGATTCCATGCACGCTCCTCTTCTTTCCACTCAAGTTCCGTACGGCGATCATTGGTTTCCCATTCGACACGCCGCTGACGATCCTCCACTGTCCATTCAAGCGTCATGTCGTACAGCTCCTCATACCGCCCCCGGAACTCCGTGGCGATTCCAGAGAATTCCGCGCGGGGGATTGAGCAGAGAAGCCACGCCCTGTGACCCTTCACACCAGTCGCGACCGCACTGGCATTGCTGTTCCGTCCGCTCCTGTTGACCTCTGCAACGAGCCGCACGTTTTCAAAGTAGACCGTCTCTTCCTGAAGTTGCGAGAGCAGTGCGGGCATCACCGAGTCGATCCCTACGTTGAACACGTTGATATCTCTGGCTATTCGGGCATCATGCGGCAAATAGTCCGGGGGTCGATGGTCGGCGCTAACGGCATGCACCAGCGTTGGACAGGAGGCACAATTGGCTCGTCGCGTCGCTATAAATGCGTGGGTGCCGCTGCAAGAGTCACACTTTGAAATCACATCCACCTGCTGGCCGCGGTCCAATGCCGTGGTCGCGCACGAACCGCAGTGAGATCGACTGACGCAGTCGCCCGGGCCTGCCACGCTTGAGTGGAGGCAAGGCGAATTACATGGTGTTTCAACGACCGTCTCGGTCGCTGGCAATGGACGTCTGCAGTCATTGCACGTACCACTGTCAACCGCCATGCTGGCCGTTTGGCCGATCTCACCCACATTGCGAGGAGCGAGCCGCTGGCGGATCTGATCATGGATATCGGTTCGAGCACTTTGCATGGCATCCCGCTCAGACAAACAGGCAATTGAGTCATCACTGCGTCCCACGAAGTAAATACTTCGCTCAGACTGTGGAGTCAGGCCTCGGACCCAATCGGGAGCGTGGTTTCGATCCAGCACCTCTGGATTCTCTGTTGCCATGACCCACTCGGTCGAGCGTTTAGCGCATTTTGTGGCACATCCTGTCATCAGCGTGGCCCCGATCGCAAGGGCCGCCATCGCACAATAGATTCTCTTCTTCACGGTTGGTGATCTCCGATTTGGTTCGGTGTGTTGGATAGGGACCTAGCGACGGGGGCGATCGTAATAGTCGTACACGACATCAACGCCGGACTCGCCGGTTCGCCACTGCAATTCCGCCTCCTGAATACGGCTCTCCCACTCCACGCGACGCGCTCGATCGGCGAGGTCGCGTGAGAGGTTCTCGGCCAGCACGGCTTGGTATGTACCGCGGAAATCCTCCACAATCGCCTCATACTCCGCTCGCGGAACCGAGCAGAGGATCCAGCACTTGTAGGACAACCACTCATCCCGGCCCTCGGCAAACGGGCGGCCCCAGGGATCGTCGCCTTCGTGCACGTGCCACTTCTCGAAGTAGATCTCCTCCTCGTTCACATGCGCCAGCATCGCTGGCATGACCGAGTCAATGCTCACGTTCACCAGCGACAAATCACGCCCCTGGATATCACCGTAGGCCGGCCAAAATTCCTGGTTCCAAGGATAAGTGGAAACACTGACTTTGGTCGGGCATGAGTTGCATGTGGGGTCGGACTGAGCCTGGAAGGCGTGGCGATCCCCGCATGTTCCACAGTTGTCCGCAAAAACCACACAGATGCCGCGGTCGACAGCGGTACTGGTG
>DOVP01000166.1 GCA_003520025.1 Phycisphaerales bacterium | reverse complement strand
TCGCCACCGCCTTGGCGGCTGTCTACAAACTGGAAGTTATCGACGACGACGAGCAACTTTGATCGCTTGTTGCCGTCGCGGTCCTGCCATTCATTCAGTCGGAGGCGACCTTCGACGAACACAGGGCGCCCCTTGCTCAGATACTTGGACATGGTTTCCGCGGTACGGGCCCACGCCTCGCAGTCCACAAAGGTGGTTTCTTCCTGCATTTCGCCATTGCTGTTGCGATAGCGGCGATTGACGGCGAGCCCGAAGTTCGCGATGGCCGTGTTGTTCGCCGTGTGCTTGAGTTGCACATCGCGGGTGAGGTTGCCCATCAAAAACACTTTGTTGACAGATCCAGCCATTCTTTCATCCTCCAGCAAGTGTGAGCGGGCATTCTATCGCATCGGCACGCTGGTCCGGGGAAGTGATGCCAAAGGGCACCGTGCTCAGGATGCGGTCGTTTCTTCGGTTTCCACGGCTTCCATCGTCTCCTCCGCCGAGGTGTCCTTCTCGGGAACTTCGCCATTGCCGTCATCCGCATCGGCGGCTTTACGCTCGGCCTTGGTAGTTGCTCGAATGGAGCTGGCAGCATCGTCGGACTGCTGCTCGCCGCGAAGTTTGATTTCATCGGCGAGTTCGGCCCGGCCCTCAGCGGCTTCCATCTGCTCCTGCGAGAGGTGGTCGGCGCGGGTAATCAGGAAGCGGACGATCTCCTCAGAGAGCAGCAGGTTCCGCTCAAGCCCTGCCATTTTGTCGCCAGAGAGTTTGAAGTAACCGAGAAAGAAAACGCCACGCTTGTTCCCCTTGATCGGGAAGGCGAGTCGCCGGTCGTCCCACTTGCGGAAGGAGATGACCTCGGCGCCGACTTTCTCGAGTTGGGCCAGCACGTGGTCGCTCGCCTCACTGAGGTTGGCGGTGGCCGATTGCGGGAAGAGGAACATGGCCTCGTAGTTGTTGATGGTGATCTCAGACATGTCAGGGGGTCTCCTCCGGTGAGCCGCTCGGCTCCCGGTCGGCGTTGAACGCATTCATGGCGGCGGTGACGCCGCGGTTTATCCAGCAGTCGGCCGCTTCAACGGCCTGTTCGATGCCCCGCTCGGCCTCGTCCTGCTGATCGGGCCGGAAGCGGCCCAGTACATAGGACGAGAGCGGGATGGTTCCAGGTCCGTCGATGCCGATGCGCACACGAGCCCATCGGTCGGTCCCGAGATGGGATGTGATGTCCTGAAGACCATTGTGCCCGCCGGTACCACCCGACTCGCGGATGCGAATCCGGCCACACGGCAGAGCGGTGTCATCCACGAGGACAAGCAGATCTTCTTCGGGGGTGAGTTTGTAGAAGCGAATGGCCTCGCTGACGGCCTGCCCGCTTCGATTGACGAAGGTCGTGGGCTTGAGCAGCAGCACCTTGTCGTCGGTGAGCGTCGATTCCAGCATGGCGCCCTGAAACTTGCTTCTCGCAATCTCGCCGGGGGCGATGCGACGCGCGAGGCGATCGATCGCCTCGAACCCGACATTGTGTCGGGTGCGGTCGTATTCGGTGCCGGGATTGCCGATGCCAACGACGAGTCGCATGGTGTCTGCTCAGCTCGGGCCTCAGCCCTCGCTCTCGCCTCCGCTCTGCGGCTCCTCGGTCTTCTCGGTGATGACTTCGGGTTCGGTTTCGTCAATATCGACGTCGAGGGCTTCCGCGTCGGTTTCTTCGACCTCTTCCTCGGCCTTGATGGCGATGTGCGCGATGTGCTTCTCAGGGTCGAGCAGGGCTTCGACGCCGTCAGGCAGGGCGAGTTCGCCGATGGTGATCGCTTCCATCATCTCGGTGATGTCGGCGGTGATTTCGGAGGGAATGTCCTTGACCATGCACCGCACTTCGATTTCTGAGCGGATGACTACCAGCATGGCACCGTCCTGCTTGGTGCCCTTGGCCGTTCCTGTCAGGTTGACCGGCACATTGACCGTGACGATTTGATCGAGGTCCACCCGCGCGAAGTCGATGTGCACGAGATCATCACCGAGGTAGCCGAACTGCAACTCCTTCACGAGGCAGGTGTCGGTGCTGCCGCCTTCGACAGCGACTTCCATGACGTGGACGCCGCTGCGAAGATGATCGACGGCCTCGAGGGCATCGACGCTGACATGTGTCGGCTCGCCGCTGCCGCCGTAGATCACGGCGGGCAAGCGCCCCGAGTTTCGCAGGCGTTTGGCGTACCGGGTGCCGGTTCGCTCACGGACAGCGACCTGGATGGTCGGGGTTTCATGGCCCATGGATGGGTCCTCCAAATTCTGAGCATGCGGATTTGCCGCGAGGGAACTAACGCTTGACGCCCGTTCCACGTTGGAACAGGGCGGAAATGGACATGTCGTGATGAATGCGGTAAATCGCCTCACCGAGGAGCGGGGCGATGGAGAGTTCGACGAGTTTGTCGCGGATCGGGTCGAGCCGGCCGCGGTCGGGGATGGAATCGGTAACGACGATACGCTCGATCGGTGCGTCGGCAAGGCGGTCCATCGCGAGTCCGCAGAGCACCGGATGTGAGGCGGCGGCGACGACTCGGACCGCGCCTCGCTCCATGACCAGTTCGGCCGCGCCGCAGATTGTGCCGGCGGTCGAGATCATGTCATCGACCATCAGCACCGTTCGGCCATCGACATCGCCGATGAGGTTCTTCGAAGCGATTTTCTCGCTTGACTCGCGTCGCTTGTCGATGATCGCGAGGTCCGCATCGAGCATCCCGGCATAGGCGTTGGCAACCTTGACGTTGCCCACATCGGGCGAGACGATTGTCAGTTCACCAAGTTCCGTCCGTATGCCTTGGAAGTACTTTCCGATGACGGTAGAGGCCGACAGGTGATCCAGTGGGATATCGAAGAAACCCTGAATTTGCGCTGCATGCAGATCCATGCACAGTACGCGGTCGGCGCCCGCGGCGTTGATGAGATTGGCAACGAGTTTGGCGGTGATGGGGGTGCGCCCCGCATCTTTGCGATCCTGCCGGGCGTAGCCGAAGTAGGGGATGACAGCCGTGATCCGCTTGGCCGAGGCCCGCCGCAGGCAGTCGATGTAAATCAGCAGTTCCATCAGGTTCGCATTGACCGGGTCGCTCGTGGACTGCACGATGTAGCAGTCGCGACCTCGCACGTCCTCATCGACTCGGACGATCAATTCGCCGTCAGGAAAGAGGTCGGTTTGGGCGACGCCCTGCGGAAGATCGAGATGCTCGCACACCTCCCCAGCAAGTTCATGGCCAGCTCGGCCGCCGAAGATCTTCAGATGATCGTGGTCTATGGTCATGTTGCAGCCTCCGTATGCAGGCGTTGCTGAAGGATGGCATCAACCCGAGCAAGTTGTTCGGGCGTATTGATCGAGAGAATGTCTTCGGCGGGAACGCCGGGCACCAGTTCGATCCGTTTTCCTTGGGAACGCATCATGGCGGGCACTTCGGTGAGGTAGTACTCGCCGCTCACGGCATCGCGAGGAAGTTCCTCGAGCATGTCGAACAGGTCTGCTACATCGAAGATCGCGTAGGAGGGATACACCTCGTCGATGGTGAGTTGTGTTTCCGATGCGTTCTTCTGCTCGACGATGGCTTCGAAACAGTCGTCGCTATCGCGGAGGATTCGTCCGTAGCCGGTCGCGTCATCGAGCACTGCGGTAGCGAGTGTGCCCGATGCCAATGTGATTGCGTGTCGATCCGCCATCGCCGCGAGTGTGCGGGCTC
>DOVP01000226.1 GCA_003520025.1 Phycisphaerales bacterium | reverse complement strand
GTACCACTTCGCAGGTTCCGCTCATGTCCGCCGCCCTCGATGAGCGGTTCGATTGGTCGATCAATGGCGCGACCCTGCAGCACGAGCGCCGCTGCACCCTTGGGTCCATGCATCTTGTGCGCGCATACGCTGATTGCATCTACCGGAATTTCCGCAAGATCAATCACTACTTTTCCTAGGGCCTGGCTCGCATCGCAGTGGAACAGAATGCCGCGATCGCGGCACAACGCGCCGATCGCAGCAACATCATTGATCGTTCCGAGTTCGTTGTTGACCCACATGACGCTCACCATCGCAGTGTCCTCCCGCAGGCGACGCTCAATCTCATCGGGGTCCACCCACCCACCTGGCGTGGGCGGCGCGAGGTCGACCTCGGCTCCCTCCCGCTCCAATCGCCGCAGCGGATCAAGTACCGCCGGGTGCTCAATAGCGGAACTGACGATGTGTATTTGTTCGCCGCGGCGAAGCCGTGGTCGCATCAGTCCCTTGAGGGCCAGATTGCAACTTTCGGTTGCAGATGCTGTGAATGTCACATGATCTGCATGGCACCCAAGCATGCTCGCAACATTCAGCCGCGCCCGCTCCACAGCCGCCGCCGCCTCAAGTCCAAGGCTGTGCTTGCTCGCTGCGTTGGCCGGCCGCTCCACAAACCAAGGCAGCATCGCCTCCAGCACCCGTGGGTCCAGCGGCGTACTGGCGGCGTGGTCGAGGTAGATGGCAGAAGTACTCATGGAAGTTTGCCTACGGTACCGGACCCCGGCACCTGACCTCTTTTCCTACTCTTCTCATTCATGCATGTCATTACGGATATCACCGATCTTCGGCCCTTCACCGGCGTCGCCTTTGTGCCGACCATGGGGGCGCTGCATGCGGGGCATCGCTCCTTGATTCGTGAGGCAGCTTCGAGCGGGCTACCGGTGCTGGTGAGCATCTTCGTCAATCCGATGCAGTTTGCGCCACACGAGGATCTCGACTCCTACCCGCGAACGCTCGAGCAGGATCTGGATGCAATTCGCGAAGACGGCGGGGCAGCGGTGTTTGTGCCGAGCGTCGAGACGATCTATCCCCCGAATGAAACACTGTGGTCGCCTCCGCTTCCGACAGTCGCAACCGAACCGAAGTTGGAGGATGCCCACCGCCCGCACTTCTTCGGTGGCGTGTGCGCGGTGGTGGCCAGACTCTTCGATCTGACGAGGCCTGCAGTGTCCTTCTTCGGCGAGAAGGATTGGCAGCAACTCAAGGTGATCGAGGCGATGGCGTCGGCTCATACAGATCGCTGGGGAGCGATGCAGATCGTCGGCGTGCCGACCGTGCGTGAGCCCGATGGGCTCGCGCTCAGCAGTCGCAATGTGCACCTTTCCGACGAAGGCCGCCGCCGCGGGTTGTCGCTCTGCCGAGCACTTCGCGCCGCGAACGATCTCTCCGATGCCGCCGCAGAATCCGCCATGATGGAGATCCTGCTCGATTCGGACCTTGTGGTCGATTACGCGGTCGTTCGCGATTCTGGCTCGCTGCTGCAACCGCAGAATGACCGCTCCAAACGGGCGCTCATCGCCGCCACCCTGGACGGCGTGCGGCTCATCGATAACGCGGCGGTCGGGTAGGATGGGTGGTCTATGACAACCATCACCATGACCGAATTGACGTCTACGAATCCCGCCACTGGTGAGGTTGTGGGCACCGTCCCCGTTACGCCCATCGACACCATCGATGAGATGTTTCAGCGCAGCCACGCAGCCCAAGGGCCATGGTCATCGCTTTCGCTGGATGAGCGGATCGACATCCTGAAGCGGGTCATCCCGGTGCTTGAGGGCCACGCCGAAGAGATCGGCGCTCTGATCACCGCCGAGATGGGCAAGCCGCTCGCCGAGGGCATCGGCGAGGTGCAGTACGGCGTGGACGGCATGGCGGACAATCTCGACGAGATTGCGCTGGCGCTCGGGTCGGAAGAGATGCAGGATGGCACGACCTGCTCAACACTGCACCGCGACCCGTTCGGCGTCTGTGTCGCCATCACCCCATGGAACTTCCCCTTCCTGATGGTGCTTCAGATCGTGATGCCAGCGCTTGCCGCGGGCAATACCGTCGTGATGAAGCCCAGCGAGATGGTTCCGCTGACCGGCCAAGCCTTCGCCGACGCATTCAACGAGGTATTGCCGCCGGACGTGCTGCAGATCGTGCACGGAGATGACACGCAAGGCAAGGCACTTGTCGCTGGCGATTGCGATCTGATCGGATTTACGGGATCCCGCGCCGCAGGGCAGCACATCCTCTCGACCGCGGGCAAGGATCTCAAGCGAGTGGTATTGGAACTTGGCGGCAAGGATCCGATGATCGTGCTGGATGATGCCGATGTTGAGGCGGCTGCTTCGTTCGCGACCCGCAACTCTTTCCGCAACTGCGGTCAGGTCTGCGTCAGCACCGAGCGTATCTACGTTGAGCCAAACATCGCCGACGCTTTTGAGACTGCGGTTGTCAAGAAGACATCGGAACTGATCGTCGGCAACGGCGCTGACGAGGGTGTGCAGATCGGTCCGATGGTGAGCGCCGAGCAGAAAGCACATGTGCTGGCTCAACTCGAGCGTGCCAAAGTCGATGGCGCGGCCGTTGCCTATGGAGACACGCCCATGGATGGCAACTTCGTGGCGCCGACGGTCCTGACCGACCTCAGCCACGACATGCCCATCATGGTGGACGAGACCTTCGGCCCCGTCGCCTGCATTGTTCGCGTGGCGGATGCCGATGAAGCGGTCCGCCTCGCCAACGACACCCCCTATGGCCTCGGCGCCGCCGTGTTCGGCCACAAGGATGCAGAACGTGTGGCTCGGCAATTGACCGCCGGGATGATTGGGGTCAACCAAGGCTGCGGCGGCGCTTCGGGAACGCCTTGGGTCGGCGCAGGCCAGAGCGGCTATGGCTATCACGGAGGACGCGACGGCCACCGGCAGTTTGCGCAGGTCCGCGTCGTGAGCAGATCGTGCGACTGACACCCGGTGGTCCGGTGCTCGTATTCGGTGGATCATTCGACCCGCCGACACTGGCCCACGTCACGCTTCCGCCGCTTGCAGCCGAGTCGATTGGCGCGTCCCGTCTGATCTACGTGCCGGCCGCGATCAGTCCGCACAAGACCGAATCGCCGCCCGCCACTGCCGAACACCGTCTTGCCATGCTTCGGCTGGCGATTGCGGATCTCGAGGGTGCCGAAATCGACACCCGTGAACTCGATCGTGGTGGAGTGTCCCGAACCGTGGATACACTGGAGTCA
>DOVP01000306.1 GCA_003520025.1 Phycisphaerales bacterium | reverse complement strand
TGCTTGCCACCTTGTCGCTTCCCAGCCTCGTACTTGCGCAAGGCGCGGGGATGGAGGATGTTGGGAACAACGTCGACCTCAGTGTCCAACAACAGGCGCTGGAATCGATGAACCAAGCAGCGGCCAGCAAACTTGAAGATGCGTTGACTCACCAAAAACTGCTGGAAGACTATGTCAAGTCCACAAATCTGGCTGATGTGTGTGGTTCATCCTCCAGCAACGACCAGCACGATATGGCGATGAGTTTCGATCAGGCTCTTGCAATCGCCATCGATCATCAGCAAACCGCCCCGACAAGCGCCGCCCCGACAGAAGAAGCAACGCCAGCCAAGGTTCGTGCGTACACAGAGTTGGCCCGATCGACTTGGGACCGCCTGCAGACTGCGATGGGCACCGTTCAACACATCAGTGATTGCCTGAGTAAGCAAGGCAAGTTGGCCGATTACAACGCATGGGAGAACGATCAAGCCAAGACTCACCACGAAACGATGGTGGCCAGACAGAAGGAAGTTGCCAAGACCAAGCAAGAGAAGAGTGCGGAGACTCAGAAAAAGATCGCTGAGCAATACGCATCATGGCAGGTCGCCCAGAAGAAGCAGCATGAGAAGCAACTCAAGCAAGCTTGGACAGCGTACAAGTTCAACACGAATGCGAACTTGAAGGCGTATAAGTACTCCAACCAGTACGGCCCAAACTCCTACAATCAGACCTACGCTGGCAATCGGTACGGGCAGAACTGGGGCAACTATGGAAACAACAGCTGGTGACCCCTCGCAGGGTGTCAGTCTCCGGATCGCCTTGTTGAATTAGTTTTCGGTTTCCGATTTTTGATTTGCAAGTCCTGAGGCTCGCGAAATCTCCGCGTACGCGTTGTGCGAATGGATCGACTCGAAGTTCTCGCTATGGATGCGGAACCAGTCGATCCGATCATCAGCATCAAGGGTTCCAGCGAGGTCTCGCACGATGTCTTCGACAAATTTGGGGTTGTCGAATGCCTGCTCGGTCACGACCTTCTCATCGGGCCGCTTGAGGACGCTGTAGACCGGACAACTCGCTGACGATTCAATGAGTTCAATGAGTTCCTCGATCCAAACCATGCGGTTCATCGTGATGTCCGCCGTGATGAGGCATCGCTGGTTGTGGGCGCCGTATTCGGAGATTTCCTTGGAGCAGGGGCACAGGCTTGTTGCGGGAGCCGCGACGCCCAGTATGAAGGAATCACCTTCCGTGGATGCGTCACAAACCATGCGGACTGTGTAGTCCATGAGTCCTTTTTTGCCCGATGCTGGTGCCGTCTTTTCCACGAAGTAGGTGAACGTCATCTCTACATGAGCTCGATCGGCATCGAGTGTCGTTCGCAGTAGATGGCAGAGTTCAATAATTCGGTCCGGCGTCATGCCGGATTTGAAGTCATTGAGCAATTCGAGAAAGCGGCTCATGTGCGTACCCTTGCGATCGGCGGCAAGGGAGACATACATGTTGAAAGTGGCATCCACGGCCTGGTGCCCACCTTCCATCGTTTCCACGGTGATGGGGTACCGAATGCCCTTCACGCCGACCCGGTCGATGGCAACCCGGCGGCGATCGGTGCGGCCCTGCACATCCGGAATTGGTGTGGTTTCGGCCAAATGAACTGGGTCGTGTGTTTGAGCCATGGTGTTTGGTTCCGAGATCGGAGCGTCGCATTCTACCGCGGCGGGATGGTCGGTGGAAGCCATGGTGTGTCGCGGCCAGCCTCACGGGCCATGTCCGGCGCTTCTACGCGAAGGACTTTGCCCTTCGAGTCAAACCACACGGTCCACAGCCGGGGTGGTGGTGGTTGATCGGGCATCGCCGCGTTGGTGGCGAGTGTTCCGAGCGTATCGCCCCAATGCCATCGTTCCTGCCATGCGGAGCGAGTTTCGTCTTCGGGGTGCTGCATGCGGGAAGAAGGGCGGCCGAGCAGTGCCACGACCTCGTCTTTGCTCATGCCTGGCGAAACGCTCGCAAAGGAGTTTGGGGCGGGGGCGCGGCAACCCACCAGGCCGAGGATCAGGCCCATGAGGGTTATGCGGGCGAAACCATATGTGCCGGTTGGTCGATTTGACGGTGGTCTCATTCGGGGCAGTGTCTCCGAAATCGGCCTTGCGCCAAGAGCGGGCAGGCTTTCCTCCCGACAAAAAAGGGGACTGTCACCGATTCAGTCGCGACAGTCATGTTTTTTGAAGGGATATCGATCGTGGAATCTGCTGTCAAAAAGAGAATGTGGGCGATTGCAGCCCTGTCCATGTGTTCACTGGGTGTGGCCAGTGTGATATGGGCGACCCCTGCCACGCTTCAGGCGGCCGATCATGGGGTGAATCGGTTCAGTGGCGTGGCGGCGGGCGTACATCCCACCTATATCGAAGGCCGGGTGGTGGAGACAATTCCCGGGCAGTGGGACTTGCACGTTGGCATCCGCTGGACCTGCGCGATGGACCACAAAGGTGTCGAGCGGGCCAGAGGGTTGATTCACCTCTGGTCACCCACGCATGCCGATCTTCGCATCGATTTGCCATGCACGCTCAATGCGAGTGTGCAGCCCGGTCAGCCAGTTCTTCAGAATTTGGTGGTGCCTTGGGATGAGTGGAGCGAAGTACATCAATGGCTCCGCACCGGGACATCCCAAGATGTGCGATCGGCGTTTATCGTCGAGTGGGCGATGGGGGCGGCGGCACCCGACGACACCACGCCGCTAGTCGGATACCAATCCTCGCCTCGCCAATCGTCGCGCGGACTGCAGTCGGGCCATGTGAGCATGTCACCACGGTAAGCAGGGGATGAGGTACCGATCGGGGTCGATGGCGGTGAGCAAGACCGCACTCTGCCCTCGGAGCGGCACCTGACCGCCCTGGCTCATTCAGGTGGCGTCTGATCTTCCCCATCATCGAAGGGTTCGAAGCCGTGCCAAGTGCGGAACGCCGTTGTCAATTCCTTGCCGAGGTAAAAGTGAGCGATCCGCCGTTCTACCTGCATGAAATCGACGAGCATCAAACCATCAATCACATCTGCGAACGCATGATCGATGTTGAACGGAGCCAGTAGTTTCGCTTCCAGTTTCAGGTACTGTCGTACGAGGACGGGTACACCCATATCTTCGGGCTCGAGTTCTTTGACGATTTCGTCCACATCCTCGATGGTGGCGCACTTCGAGAGCATCTCGGTGATGTCCGTTTCGTTTCGTGGCTCATAAGGCGTCCTCGCCTGAACGAGTGCTTTGTACTCCGGAAGCCGCGTCGTTTTCATCAGGAATTGAGTGATCAGATGTCTCGAAACATCGAGATAGTCGTTGCTGATACTGACAACGCCGAACGCGTGTCGATACTTGCGATGCCTTGCGGCAAAGTTCGAAATACCTCGCCACAGCAGCATCAGCGGTTTGAACCCACGTTGGTACTCCGGACGAATGAAAGATCGACCAAGTTCGATGGACGGGCCGAGTCGATCGAGTACCGGCTGCTCATACTGGAACAGGGTTCGTGTATAGAGCCCACCGAGGCCCTTTGCGCCGAGGATCTCATCGGTCAGACCGAGTCGGTACGCGCCGACAACCTCGTTGTCTGCGCGGTTCCAGATAAAGAGATGTCGGTAGTGCTCGTCGTAGGCATCGAGGTCGAGTTTGTTCCCGGTACCCTCGCCAGCAGCGCGGAAGGTCACTTCTCGTAGCCGGCCGATCTCCGAGAGGATGCCGGGGATGTGCTCTGGTCGCGCGATGTACACGCTGAACTTTCCGCTGTCGCCGAAGTGATTGTCCTCCGGGAGCCGCGAGATCTCTTCGGTGAAGGCATCGGATGATCCGCCGGTGGGGGCAGTGGACACCGGCTCGGTGGCGGCGGCTGGGCTCGTTGAGTTGTCATGTGTGTCTGAATTGAGCATGTAGACCCTTCCCCGAAGGTACTCGATCGCGGCCTGCCGGTCTCGCATGGGCCGAAGTGTTTCCGGTGAGATTGGCTCGCCGATCGAGACACGGATGCAGGTGCCGCGTGAGTTGGCAAAGCTTCGTGGGATCATTGCGGTCCGCAGCATGCTGGAGATCAGGCCCGACCACTGGAACAAGCGGCCGTTGTGGCCGTGGAAGAACATCGGGACGACCGTGGCGCCGCTCCGGCGGGCGAGCATGGCAATGGATGGATTCCAAGGCGGATCAACGACAGCGCGGCGAGACCATGTTCGATGAGAGACCGCGCCAGCGGGGAAGGAGGCTAGGAGGTTCCCATCCTTCAGCCACGCCAACGCTTCCCGCAGCGGGGCGGTGTTCTGCGCGCGAGCGGTGGTACTGTCGAAGGCATTCACGAGAATGTACCGCTTGGTCAGTTCGGGAAAGACGGCGAGCATCTCGTTGGCGATCAGTTTGTAGTCCGATCGAACCAGACCGATCAGGAGTGCCTTCAGCAGGCCGTCGGCCATGCCGTAGGCGTGGTTGGCAATGACCAGCACCGGCCCCGTGCGCGGGATGCGAGCAAGGTCTTGCTGAGAGACATGCCAGGACACTCCAGCCCCGTCGAGACAGCCCCGCTCAATATGGAGTTCACCGTATGTCACGCCGGTCGCGTAGGAGTGGTCCGCAGCCACGAGCCCGGTACCGGCGCGAATCAGTGGCCACGCCAGTTTGAAGAGCATCCTTCGCCCCCGGGGGAGATCCGGCTCGGGCAGGTACATGTTCGGGAGCAGGCTTGGGTGGTGGGGCATGGAGTTTGGTCCGGGGGCGGTATTGTGCCATGGGCTGCTCGTGCGTGCCGGGCGGCGGAGGTTGGTATCCTTCCGGTCTTATGTTTATGACCCTGCTTGTCAATGTCTTGTGGATGCTCTTCCTGCTTCTCATTGCGGTGTTGTACTTCGCCAACGCGAAGTCCTACCGCGCGGAACTTGAGAACATCCATATCCCCGACGCTGAGTAGATTCCCACTCAGCGGAGCGGAGAATCAGAACGGGATATCGCTTTCGCCAACCGGGGCGGGGACTGTCGTGGCCGGTTCGGTTGCTGCCGGTGCCACGCCGCTGCTGGTCAGGTATTCCGCCACGCTGTTGCGATCTCCGAACCCATCTCGACCTTCTTCTACGATGACTCTGGCTTTCGCCTTCTTGCCGAGGCAATCTTTCGCCGTCAACTTGCCGCCTTCATAGTGCTTGGTCAGACCCGTCGCATCGCAGAACATCTTGATCTTGAAAACCGCAGCGGGTACTGAGACCAGATAGTCCCAGATACGCGATTCGTATCCGTCCGGATGTTTGGTTTGAAGCGTCAGGGCGATCATTTGGTTGCCCTTCTGGCTGGTCCGCTCTTCGGATTCGATGACTTCAATGTCGTAATCGCCCGGCGGAAGTAGTTCGAAACCGCTCTTTGTGGCACCGTCTTCGGGATTGAATTCCATAAAGTCGATCCTAACATGTAATAAGGGGTGGTACGAAGTGATGATGCCTTTTTGCATCAGGATCTTGTTGCGGGTAGCCCTGACAGAGGGTCTACTGAGAGTCCGATCTTTGATCACACCATGTTGCTTTCAACCTCCATTTTGGCCGCGTCGGCCTTGGCCGTCTCGGATGGCCCGTGGCCGGCGACCCCAATCCGGCACGATCTGAGCGCGATTGCTCAGCGGATCGTTCAAGAAGACTGCCGCCTGACAATCATCGGCGATTCAAATTCCATCCGCGAAACCAGCCCACGGATGCTCGGAGGCATCATGCGGACATGGCGGCCAAATCGCTGGGTTGGTCGCGTGGCCCCCGCCGCTGCATCCAGCAACGAGGGCATTCGAACGCTGACATCCGACACCGGGCTCCTCTACACGACTCGCCGCGTATTCAATATCGCGGAAAACGATCCCGAGGTGTGGAGTAACGGACAGGATGGCTTCGTGCCGACGCGGGGATGGGACATCATGACCGACGGAAGTGGCCTGTCTGGATCGACCTCGTACACATTTACGGAGTTGACCCGCATGGATGACTACATCGACGGTGATTGGGTCTCCGATCATCCGATGCGGGCTCGTTTGGTGTTCGCGAGAGACCCATCAGGCATGCCTCCGTTGACCTATCGAGCCCACCGCGGTGGCGTGACAGGCGAATCCGTCTC
>DOVP01000042.1:9346-11124 GCA_003520025.1 Phycisphaerales bacterium | reverse complement strand
TGGCAGATGGCCGTCGGCGGCAACGTCGATATCGCGATCAATGATCACGACCGCTTCATCATGGACGAGGCCACGCTGGCCATGACCGGCGAGTCAGGCAGTGTTCAAAGCCTGGAGGCCATGAGCCTTGACGTCGGCAGCAGCACGATCGGTATCGATCGCACGCTTGATGGTCACTTCCCGCTCGGCGTCCTCGTCATCGAGGCCGGCACGGAAGTCGCGGTGGTCGACAACCATGACAATGCTGGCGGCAACGAGACGATGTACGTCAAGCATCTCGTCATCGAAGCTGGATCGGTGTTCGTGACCGGTGATCGCACTATTTGGTACGAAACCGTCGACAACAACGGCACCGTCATCGGTGACATCGATGTCATCAAAGAGCCCTGTCCGGGCGACGGCGACGGCGACGGCGAGGTCGACATTGACGACTTGCTGACGGTCATCGGTAACTTCACCTGCACAGGTATCTGTGACGGTGACGTCGATGGCAATGGCATTGTCGACATCAACGACCTGCTGACAGTCATCGGCAACTTCGGGCCTTGCTCCTGAAGCTCTGACCAATATGAAACACGGCGGGTGGCCTCGGCCCCCCGCCGTGTTCTTTTTTCGGCCTTCTGCCAAAAAGTGGTCGTCGCGCGGCGGTACCGCCCCCGGCGAACCTCCTCGAATTCCCAAGAGAATGATGTGGTCGGATCAAATCCGACAGACATGCCAACCAGTATTACGGGTCAGGTTGCCAAGGGATCGGCGCCCACCGCAACCTCCGCAACCGATGGCTCCATGCCAGCGGTGCCGAAGCCACCTGTTTCCAAAAAACGCAGCACAAGTTGGACCGTCTCGGGATGATTCACCATGCGAAGGTGCGACGCGTTCACCATGGCTAAATCGGTCGCCGCAGGATGGACGGATTCACGGAGCGATACGGTTCCATCGTGTACTTCGTCGTGATCAAAGACACCCCGAAGCGCGCCAATCCAGCTCGGCGGGTTGTCAAGCGTCGCGCCCCGGGTACCGACGATAATGCCGCAAGGCTTCGGAGGATCAGGAAGGACGGGTTCGAATGCAAGTTCGCTACAAGCCGGGCCCATCAACCATCGCACCGGCGGAATCGCGCTGACACATCCAGCGAGTTCACTCGCGTGATTTGGCGGTCCGAGCAGCACGCAGCCCTGCCAATTGAATCTCGAAACCAAGCCCCGCAGCACCAGTGCCCCCATCGAGTGAGTCACGCCTATGAGCGGGTGGTCCACCTGAAAATCACCCAGTTCAGCAGACACGTGTTCAACCGCTTCCCGCACTGTCATGTGCCGAGAGCGGTAGCCAATGTTGCGAGTCTCAAACCCAGCCGCATTGATATGCGACTGGAGCCGCAACATCGAACGCCTCGTCCGCCCCAGACCGTGCAGTAGTACAACTGTTCCGTCCACCACGGAAGCCTACCACGCAAGGGGCGGGCATCGCTTCGGCACATGATCCCCTTGCTACCGGAACTGACTCTGGTGGTTGAAAGACACCGAAGAAGAACGGGGAACAGGGTCAGATGCCGAGGCGGAACCCGACCTCCCTGTGGTACCTTCCGCCCCGATGGCTGCATCCACACATATCTTCCAAGCCCCAAAGGGCATGCGAGACTTCTTTCCGGAAGACATGGCCGTACGCCGCCATCTGGAACAGGCGTGGCGATCGGCTTCAATTCGTCATGGATTTGACGAAATCAACGGGCCGACCTTCGAACACTTAGATCTGTACACGATCAAGAGCGGCGAGGGCAT
>DOVP01000042.1:0-8951 GCA_003520025.1 Phycisphaerales bacterium | reverse complement strand
ACGCCAACACTCGCTCGCATGGCGGCGGCCAAGGGACGCTCGCTTCCCATCCCCACCAAGTGGTTCGCCATTCCGGATCTCTTTCGGGCCGAGCGCCCACAGAAGGGCCGGCTGCGTGAGCATCGGCAGTGGAACGTCGACATTCTCGGCGTCGCTGGACCGGAAGCGGACGCCGAGGTCATCGCGGTGGCTGTTGCAGCGCTGCGAGGACTCGGCCTTGGCCCAACAGACATCCGCGTACGAATCAGCCACCGCGGCGCCGCGGCGAGCATGCTTGCAGCCCTTGGTGTTGCCAATGATCGCATGAGTGATGCGTTCAACCTCATTGATCGCCGCGAGAAACTTCCCCCGGAAGTCTTCGCTGAGCAGGCGGCGGAGCTGGGCTTGGACGAAACCGATATCACGCGGCTCGAAGAGATGAGTTGCACGCGGATCACGGCCGATCAGTCCCCCGCCACCATCGCCGAGCAGCATGGCCTGCCCGCCGATTCGGTGGATGAACTTGAGATGTTGTCTACTGAACTCGACCGCCGCGGACTGCTGCCATTCTGCGATTGGGACCTCGGCATCGTTCGAGGATTGGCCTACTACACCGGCACGGTATGGGAGATCCATGACGCCGCTGGAGCCTTCCGCGCACTTGCTGGCGGCGGCCGCTACGACCACCTTGTTGAACTCTTCGGCGGCCCATCCATTCCAGCCTGTGGATTCGGCATGGGCGACGTCGTCCTCGGCTTATTGCTCGCCGATCGTGGCTTGATCGGCGGTGACGAGACGCTCCTTCCACGACCCGATGTATTCGTGTTGTCCTCGGGAATCGATGAAGCCGAAGCGATGCTCGTCCCACTCTCGACAGCGCTGCGAGACATCGGTCTGCACGTGCGGCATACTTGGAAGGCGAGCCGAAACATCGGCAAACAGTTCAAGGAAGCATCGAACTGCCACGCTCGCCTTGCCGTGGTACTCGGCGATGAAGTTGGCGACGGTGCTGCGGTGGTCAAGGACCTTGATGCGGGCGCACAATTCGATGTGCCACTGCGAGATCTTTCGACTTGGATCATGCGTCGCCTTGCGGGCGGTGCCAACTCGGCGTGAGTATTCTTGTCGTGACCGCCGTCGAGGCCGAAGCGGATGCCATCGGCGTATTGGATGGCGTGCGAGTTGTCGCTGCAGGCGTTGGGCGAACCAATGCCGCAGTCGCAACGGTACTCAATATTGAACGGCACGGTCCATTCAGAGCCGTTATTTCGGCGGGCCTCGCAGGTGCGCTTCCTGGAAGCGATCTGCAGATCGGCGACATGCTGGCCGCCGATTGCTGTGTGTATGCCGAAGAAGGTATTGACACGCCAACGGGCTTTCAAAACATGGCCGAGTTGGGCTTTCCGCTTGGCGATTTCCACGGCAACGCCGTGCCATGTGATGCAGAATTGGTCAACGCGGTGCGTGATGTGGTACCGGTTCATCGCATTGCCACCGTCGCCACCTGCTCCGGTACCGACGAGGCGGCAGAGCGAATCGCCGCCCGAACCGGATGCGCGGCAGAGGCGATGGAAGGTGCCGCCGTTGTCCACGCGGCGAAAATGCTTGCTGTGCCGGCGATCGAGATTCGAGTGATCTCCAATACCACCGGCCACCGCGACCGACAGGTGTGGGATCGGCCGCAGGCACTTGCGATGCTTCGCGGCGTCATACAGAGCATCCTGCCCCGTATCGAAGCCCGCGAACCGGCATAATCGAGGCAGTCGATGCAGATTGCCCTACCGTGAGCACGCCCCTGGACCCCCCCTTCAGCACAGCGTAAATCGTGCCGACGAGCCTATCGGTGGCCATTTCTGATGGCTCGCTGGAGGTATGCGCATGCAGTTCAACTGGAGACGACCCGTGGCACCGCCCATCGCAGCGGATTTCGGGGCGTCGTGTATCAGAATGCTCCAACTGAGCAGCGATGGCACGGCCATCACGGCGGCGATGGAAGAGCCCACTATCCCCGACACGCCGTTCGATCCGCAAACGCATCTCGCTCGCGCAGAATGCATGATCAGCCAACTGACATCCAACGCCGCGTGGACCGGCAAACGGGTCGTGGCATCCATGCCCGTATCAATCGTCACGATGACACATCTGCGGTTGAACCCCGGCGAAGATCTCGAAACCGCCATACAGACCCGTGTACAGGATCTCGGCGCGAATCCGATGATTCGCAGCATCGATGTGAGCAGTCCGTGGAAATCGACACGGGGTGGGCGCGAACTCCTGTGTATCGCCATGCCTCGCGAGATCGTGCTTCGATACGTGGCCATGCTGCACGGACATGGCCTTGAGGTCACTGGCGTGTACTCGCCGGCCAGCATGTTGCTTCGAGCATTTCAGCATGTGAATCGCCGTGATTCAGATGAGGATACGGCCACCATGTATGTGGATCTCGAGCCCGCGAACGTGACTGTCGCCTTTGGCCACGGTTCGTCCATGGTTGCTGCGCGTCGTGTTGCTGGATCTGTTGCAGTCGGCGGTGATCCTGCCGACAACACCGTTGCTACAGAACCCGAATACGTCGATTGCGCCGGCGAGAACACTACCGATGTGCTCACCGCCATCAACCGTCGACAACAGCAAGCCTGCCCCAGCATGCCCGCCATTCCCCCTGCCGCCGAATCCTGCGGCAGAGCAGTCGATGATCTCTGTGAAGAACTCCGCATGTGCATGCGGCATTACCAAGGCCTGTTCGGGCAGACACCGATCGAACGAATTGTCTTCACCGGCCAAGGCGCCACCGCGGCCGGTCCATGTCGCGCCATCGCGCGAACCCTTCAACTCCCAGCCCAGATCGGCGACCCGCTGGCGCGATGGGATGCCTCATCAACCACCATCCGAACCCAAGACTGGTCCCTTCAAATTCGACCACAGTGGGCCATCGCCGCGGGACTGGCCGCAACCGATTGCAATGGGAACGTGGCATGAATAGACCAAATGACGACTTCCTTCCTCGCGAGTACATCGAACACAAGCAGGATCGCCGCGTGCACTTTGCGGCGCTCTCGTTGTTTGCCATTGTGCTTGCTGGCGTTGTCGTCGCTTTCTTTATTACCCGATCCGACTGGCAGCGGGTCAAGGAGATTCGCGAGGAAGTCTCGATCCGCTATGAGGAGGCTGCAGATCAAGTCCGCCTGCTCTCGAAACTCGAGGATCGGCAAGCACGCATCTCCGAGCGAGCGGAACTCGCAGCGAGTCTGGTCGATCGACTTCCTCGCTCAGTACTGCTCTCCGAGTTCATCAATCGCATGCCCGAAGGGCTTGGGCTGCTTGAATTCGAACTGACTTCACATCTTCTTCCGCCTACGCTGCCCGACGATGCCGACGCGCCTTCCAACCGCCCTCAAAGAGGACAGACAACCGCCGAAGCACAAGCAGATCCTCGCGTCGAGCCGCCTCGCTGGCGCACGGAAGTGTCGCTACTTGGATTTGCGCCGACCGATGTGCATGTGTCAGCCTTTCTTGCCGCGCTCAATGAACACCCACTGCTCGAGAACGTCAGTCTTCACTTCTCAGAGGAAATTGATCTCAACGAGTTGTCTGTCCGCCAATTCCGAATCAAGGTCGAACTCGGGCCTGATGCAGACTTCCATGGCGTTACGCCAATGCTCTCCGCCGCATTTGGGGCCCTCCACCAATGAACACAACTGCTCGAAAAGTCGGCTTCGTCGTGGCCCTGCTTGGTATCCCGCTTACCGCGTGGTACACGGTATTCCGCCCGCAGAATGCAGACATCGCCGAAGCCATGCAGGACATCGCTACTCGGCAACAACAACTTGACCGCATTTCCAAGTTGGCCGAGCGAATTCCAGATCTAGAAGCTGTGCTTATCACCGGTGAACAACTGGTTCAGCAGGTTGAGGCGCAACTGCCTCGGCGGCGCGATGTCGAAGGTGTACTTGAGAACATCTGGCAGATTGCCGAGCGAAACGGCATGCAGGTCCGATCGGTGAAAACCAAACCGCCGGTGCCAACGGCCGTCTACATGGAACTGCCGCTGGAGGTCTCAATGGACGGGCCATTCGAGGGTTTCTATCGCTTCTTGCTCGAACTTGAAACCATGCCCCGCATCACACGACTGTCCCAAATTTCGATTCAAGAAGCAGGCTTGAAGATCCGTGGTCCCCAGCACGAACTCCCCCCGGGATCGATCGCCACGCAGTTCACGCTGAGCATCTACTTCGCTGATGCTGTTCCAGAGATCGCATCCACCGGAGGTACATCACGATGAATTGGATCGATTCGACTGAAATCGAGCGCGTTGGTGATGAAGAAGTCATCACATCTCCGGACGCGGCGCCGTTCTCGGGCCAGCGACGAACCCGCATGGTGCTCATGGGTCTTGTAGCGGGCGGCGGGCTGTGCCTCATCGTCATCATGCGGCTGCTCTCTGGGGGCCCCGCAGCAGCCACTGCCGAATTCAATGCCGAAGAGGAGATTGTCGCGTATCTGAATCCTGCGGTTCCCAGTTTGAGCAATAACGTTCAACTCGACGATGACGATCCTCTGAGCGTCCTCGCACACTCCAACAACCCGAAACTTCGAGTTCCGCTTGAGGCACTCAAGGGCAATCCATTTGTCCTCCCGGGCCGCCTGATCGACGCGCCGATCATGATGTCTCAATCCCGCATCGATGAGGCCCGCGAGGCGCGCATCACGCAAATGCACTCGCAGATTTCTGAGATGCGAGTTTCCATGGTGCTCCGCGGCCGACACAGCGTCGCCGTAGTTGGTGGCATCAGCCTTCCGCTTCACAAAGACGTCGAACTCGACGAACGCACGCACTTGCGACTTCTCTCACTTGACGGGCCGGGCGTACTCGTGCAAGCAACCGACTCCGAATTGGATGCCTCTGTCGAAGTTGAACTCCCTCGTCCGTGAAGGATCTACTCCCGTGCAACGCCACACGCCAACCGAACCACCACACAAGCCTCAACCAGATGACACCATGCGAGAACTCTGGTCGCCGGATGACTTGCAGCCGAGTTCCATGTTCGATCTCGGATCGGCTCTGACAGAGCATGGTCTTGTCTCCCGTGAGCAGGTTGAATCTGCACGCCGTGTTCAGCGGCAGACGCCGGGCACCGAACTTCACGACATTCTGCTGAACATGGGGGCCGATGAGGCTTCGGTCATGTCCACGCTGGCGGCAGGCGCCGGGCTTGATTTCCTGGCACCTACCACCAATGATCTGGATTCCGACACCCTGACACTGCTCGGCATTGATTACTGCCGCGATCGGCGCATTCTGCCTCTGCAGAATGGCGGCAACCGACTGGTGCTGGCAACCGCGAGCGCCTTGGACATCGCGACAATCGACGAGGTGCGTGATTTGATGGGCGGCGCTCCCATTCGGCACACCATCGCCTGCCCATCCACCATCGGGGCGTTGCTCGACTCGGCCAAGGAAACCGCCCCAGACGATCTCGACCTGCAGGCACTGCTCGCCGATGTCGCCGAGGACGATGTGGAACTGCTCGAAGACGACGACGACGACGAGGTTGATGACGGAAGTTCTTCGCCGGTTGTTCGCTACGTCAACCACATCATTCAGACTGCGGTGCGGGAAGGTGCTTCGGACATCCATATCGAACCGTCCGAGTCATCGCTGAAGGTCCGTCTTCGCATTGATGGCGTGTTGTATGAAACGATGAATCCGCCACGACGGATGCTCGCTGCCATCACCAGTCGGATCAAGATTCTCGCATCGCTGGACATCGCGGAACGTCGGCTGCCTCAAGACGGCCGCATTCGCCTGCAGGTTCATGGTCGCCCGTTGGATCTTCGAATCTCCACAGCGCCCACGCCTCATGGCGAGAAGACCGTCATGCGTCTGCTCGACAACCGATCGATTCAGGTCCCTCTCGATGATCTGGGCTTTCAAGAAGAGACGCTCGCCACGTGGAGAACGCAGATCGCCCAACCGCATGGCATCCTGCTTGTCACCGGACCGACCGGCTCTGGCAAGACCACCACCCTCTATGGTTCCATGCAGGAACTTGATCTTCAGCGGCTCAACGTCTCGACGGTTGAAGATCCGGTGGAATATCAACTGCGCGGCATCACCCAAATGCAGACGCACGATCGAATCGGCATGACTTTCGGCGCCGCGCTGCGAACCCTGCTTCGGCAGGACCCCGATGTCATCATGGTGGGCGAGATTCGCGATCAGGAAACCGCCACGATCGCCATTCAGGCCGCGCTCACGGGGCACCTGGTGCTCTCGACCCTCCACACCAACGATGCTCCCTCGTCGGTCACGCGGCTCATCAACATCGGAATCGAACCCTTCCTTGTGGCGGGCGCCGTCAACGCTGTGCTCGCGCAGCGTCTGATGCGAAGGGTCTGCCGCAGTTGTGGTGCCGACAAGCCTGTCAGCAGGGAAGCCGCTGATATCCTCACCAAGCACGGCATATCGCTTGAGACGATGCGCGAGGGGACTGGTTGTGACAACTGCCGCCAGACCGGCATGGCCGGCCGCATCGGCATCTATGAGATGCTCCAAGTGGACGACATGCTCCGCGACCGCATCGCGAGCAACCCGACGGTCAACGAACTGCGTCGCCATTGCTGCGATGCGGGCATGAAGACCCTCCGACAGGACGCGATGCAGAAGATGGCCGCAGGCCAGACCACCCTCTCCGAAGTCCTTCGCGTCACCACCGACTGATCAGCGGATCAGGAGTCCGGCAATCAGGATGAGCCAGATGGCCACGCCAATGGCCATCTTGAAGACGGTGCCGACTGCTCGGCCGGCTGCAGCGCCGGCGGCTGGCTTGAGCGCTTCGGCAACACTCGGAGAGTGCTTGCCGGTTGTTTCGCCGATGAGGGCCCCCGCAAATGCGCCGACAATGGCGCCAATGAACGTGCCAAGCACTGGAATGGGGATGAGCGGAGTGCCAAGAATGGCGCCCACGAGGCCACCGATGAAACCACCCCACATTGCCCGGCGAGTACCACCACCGACCTTCGCGCCAGCAGCACCGGCTGTGCCCTCCAAGATTTCTGCAATGATCGCCAGTACCAAGCCGGTGCCCAGTGCCCACCACCCGGCGTCCGTGTCAGCACCGTGAACCCAGGCAACGTCGGCGAGTTGCACACCAAGCGCAAGCAGCAGCATGACCCAGATTCCGGGCAACTGCATGACTGTCAGGAGGATGCACCCCAAGCCGAGCACCGCGAATACACCGGTCAGGGTCCAATGGAGCCAGATCAAGTGGGACGCTCGTTCTTGGGGATGTGCATATGGAGAATTTCGTCCAAGGGCTTTCGTGAGATGTCCGGGACAGTGCAATCGTCCGCTGGCCATCCTATTGGGATTAGCACATAAGGCCTTTCATATTCGGGTCGGCCAAGCAGTTCGCTGAGGAACCCCATCGGGCTCGGGGTGTGGGTCAACGTCGCAAGGCCCGCATGCTGCGCAGCAGCGAGCAGCAAACCAACAGCAATACCAACCGACTCGTTGACGTAGTACACGCGATCTGATTGCGACTTTTCACAATCATCTTTCATGAGTTTGAATACCACAATCAACCATGGCGCATCTTCAAGGAATGCCTTTTCGGGACCGGTTTGCAACTGCAAGAGATCCTCAAGCCAATCATTCGATGCTCGCTCTTCGTAGAACGCTCGCTCTTCGATCTCTGCTGCTTCGCGTATGCGTCGCTTGGTATCCGGGTCGCCCACGAGCACAAACCGCCACGGCTGCTTGTTGGCGCCGCTCGGGGCCGTCCCGGCGGTTGCCACGATCGATTCAATCAAGGCGAGATCGACTGGTTCACGCGAAAACGTCCGGACAGATCGTCTCTTGGACATGCACTCACGAAATGCCTCCACAGCGGCGAGGAGGTCACCCTGTGGTTCATGAGGCTCAAATGGGATGGCGTTGCCGGATGGATTCATGGAAAGTATGGAATCACTCGCGTGCCCCGACACAATGCCCGGTCACCATGTAAGAATACCTCTTGGAGAGATATCACATGCTCATTGCGATGATCCTATCGGTATCAACTGCTTGCGCTGTCCAGAATGCGGCGGATTTCTATCTGAAACTCCAACCTGAATATGACGAGCGGAATGACGAGCAGCACAGGCAACTCGAATTCGAAGTCCAGTGGATCCGTGCCTGCCTTGAACATGGGTATCCGATCACCGATGACATGAGAAGCACGCTTCAGTCAGCAACCGCCCAAACAATCAGACTTATCTACGAAGCAACATCCTCGGAACACTGTGACTTTGAATTGCCCTTTGAGGAGGAGGGGTTCGACCTTCTCCTGCCTCACTTGAGCCACATGCTATACGGCACCCATGCCCTCAGCGGCGAGGCCGGTCTGGCCATGCAATTCGGCGATCATGAGAATTTCTCCAAGGCGATTGTGGCCGGTCTAGCGATGGCCGATGACTTGAACTCTAGTCCGTGCATAATCAGCAGCATGGTGTCGTTGGCCATGGCCAAGCAGATCGATGCCTGTATCGATGATGCCATGGAACGGGGTTTCATCAGGCCGGGCGAAGCGAAACACATTGCCGCAGCACTCTCGGAGTCGATTGATGGGGACGCCTTTGGACTCAACAAGGCTGTGGATCAAGAGCGGACCATGTGCAACACATGGTTGCCAAACCGACTTGGTTTGAACGAAACGAATACGTTGGATGAAGCCGCGCTCGAGGAATTTCTCACAATGATCGCCTCGGTGTCCTTCGAGGACATCCAGGCGACGCCGAAGAACCTGACCGCCAGCGAGGTTCGGCTGGCTCTACAGGAACTGGATGCGTCCTTTGGCGAATTGGCCGCAGCCGTCCGGAACCCGAATCGAAAAGCGGGAATACGTGCTGCCAAGCAGATCGGCAAAGAGGCCAAAGAGGGCAAGTGGGGATTCTTATCACGAATCATGCTTCCGGGTTTGGACGCCGCTCTG
>DOVP01000012.1 GCA_003520025.1 Phycisphaerales bacterium | reverse complement strand
GTGGACGCACGTGATATCACCGATTGCGCCGTCGTGGATGCGCTCATAGCATGCACGGTTCGGCATGTTGTACCGCCAGCAGAAGCCGCCCATGATGTTGAGGTTCTTCTCGCGTGCGATCTTGGCGTCTTCCAATACGGAACGGACACCCGGCCCATCTACGGCCATTGGTTTCTCCATGAAGACATGTTTGCCTGCTGCGACCGCCGTCTTGAAGTGCTCGGGCCGGAAGTGGGGAGGGGTCGTGAGGATCACCACATCGACTCCGCTGTCCATCACCTGTTTGTACGCATCGAAGCCGATGAACTGTCGCTCCTTCGGCACATCAACTCGATCACCATAGGTACCGCTCAGATGTGTGCGGCTGCTCTCGAGGCGGTCTTGAAAGGCATCTCCCATGGCGTACAGCACCACACCCGGATCGGCCTTGAGCGCCTGTCCCGCGGCGCCGCTGCCTCGGCCGCCACAGCCGATGAGGCCGACACGGATCTTGTCGTCGCCCTCGGTATGGGCGAGCGTGCCGGATGCAAGCGTGGTGTTCTGCTTTCCCGTGCTCTTGCAGCCTGCGACGGCCATGAGGCCGACCGTTGTGCCGGCAGCCGCCACGAATGACCTGCGTGTGCAGGGGTCCTGTGGTTGTTCATTCATCATTCACGTCCTCTTCAGGTTGAGCGGCAGGTGTTGTCTCATCGCACATGACGCGGAATCCTGCGAAGGGCGCGTCGGAGAGCCACCAGATGCTCTTCGGGATCTGGGGATCGGTGTCATTCCATTCCGGAAGGGGTGTCTTGGTTGCATCGCATGGCATGCTCGTCGCGTCATCGCGGAAACTGGCGCCCATCAGGACCCACGATCCATCGGGGGTCGTACACCACTCGGCGACGTTGCCCTGCAAGTCGCGTAGACCATTGGCGTCAGCCTTGCGAGTGCCGATCTTCTGCGTCTTGCGTTTGGCGTTTGGTTTGTGCCAGGCATGTTCGTCCATGGTGGTGCTGCTCAGTCCGGAGGTTTCGCAGAGCCGCGTCCACTCAGCCACGGTCGGAAGTCGCCAGTGTTTGCCGGTCTTGGCCGAGAGCCAGGCGCAGAATGCCTCCGCCCCGCGGTGTGAAACACTGAGCGCCGGATAGCCGGCATGTCCCCAACCCCGATCGGCCATGAGGTAGGGTTTGGTCGGGCGGGTGATGCCACCATCTTCAGGGGCGGTGGTATCTGTCCGATCAAGCTGATAGACCAGCGTGTCATAGAGGTCCCAGCTGATTTCGTCGCGTGATACCCAAACCGTGGGTGATCCATCGGGTACAGGCATGGGCACCAAGACCAGTTGCAGGGAGGTGCCGGGGATCTGCTGCTGAATCACCATGTCCGCCGGCTTCCCAGATTCTGGTGTTGCGGTTGCAGCGAGGGCCGAGAGGGTGTACACGAGTGCTTGCATGGGTCGATCAATATTACTGCTGATGCTGGGGCTGCTCGGGGGTTGTGGGCAATCTTTATCTCGCTCTGAGTACGTTCGCATTCGCATGGGGACTCAGGCTCGGATCGTGCTGTACGCAGCGGATGAGGCGTTGGCGGCACAGGCGGCCGCTGCCGCCTTCGAGCGAATTGAGCAATTGGAGGCTGTGCTGAGCGATTGGCGGGTCGAGAGTGAGGTGGCCCGGCTTCGAGCGGCTCCGCCCGATGTGTGGCATCAGGTCAGCCCGGACCTCGATCAGGCCCTCCAGATCTCGCTCGGCGTGCGGAGGGCTACGGGCGGCGCATTTGATCCAGCCTGCGGTCGGATGAGCAGTTCATGGCGGCGATCCCGTGAGCAAGGAGAACCTCCTGTTGAGTGGACCGAGGTGGTTTCGCAGGTCGGCTCCCCAGGAGAGCGTGTGCAGGCTCGCAGCGGCGAAGTGCGATTTTGTCGCCCGGTGCCGTGGCTCGACTTCGGCGGCATCGGCAAGGGACTTGCGGCGGACGCGGCCGTGGCGACGATCCGTGACCATGGAATCGAGGCGACACTGGTGGATATCGGTGGCGATCTCGCGATCGGGGGGCCACCGCCCGGTCAAGCCGGATGGTCCGTGTGGCTGCTTGCGGGGGAGGCGCCGCTCGTTCTGTCCGAGTGCGGCGTCGCGACATCGGGATCCGGCGAGCAGCACAACGCCGGCCGTTCGCACATTATCGACCCGCGAACTGGCCGTTGGATGTCGCGGCACGGCGATGTGACCGTCATCGCCCCGAGCGGGGCCATCGCCGATGCGATGGCGTCGGCCGGCTGCGTGATCGGGGCGGCATCGCTTCAAGATGCAGTGTCCGTGAAGGACGGCGTCATCGTGTTGGCCCCGAACCTGTCGAAACCCGAGCGTGGATGCCAAGTTGGCAGCAGCGGGCAGGAAACTCGATAAGCCCGCGTATTCGGCGGGTGTCCACAACTGGTAACAACTCGCAGCCACCAGAAGAGTGATTTTGGCTTCGGGATGTGGCAGTCAACATTGAAGATCATGCGCCGCTTTCGCGGGCAGTTTGTTTGAACTCTCATGAGACAAATTGCCACGCTATCGAATCTAAACATCGTTTCGTCCTCCGCTCTCGAATCATCCTTCGGTGTGGCACGCCGGTTGTTCCCCCTGAGTCGAGCCCGCCATTGAAGCGGGCACAGATGGGCCGGTCGGCCCGGGAGTTCAGCCATGAACCTCAACACGCACACCGACGCGAAGACGGAATCACTGAGCAGCACGCAGAAGGTTCTACATGCCGAACAGGGCATTTCAGTGCGAACGCTGCCTGAACAGTGGATCGAGGTCGAGGCAAATCTCCCGGGGACTGGCCTAGAAACAACAGGCGTTCGACTTCGCGGCCGTGTCCTGACCATCGAAGCGGTTCATCCGGCGATTGATGGTCAAGTCGCACCTTCGCCCGGAATCGAACGTGTGACGACCCGCATTGTGTTGCGGGAGCGGCCTCGGGGACCTGTGACCGCTACGCGAGAACCCTCTGGCGGAGTACGAGTCCGAGTACCGCTGAAATCAAATCAGGTTCGTGATGACGGGGCGCGGGCTACCGACGGAATCGGTGGAGTTGCCGCCGACGTGCTGGCCCACGCTCGCAACGCCGCTGCGAACCAAATGCATTCTTCCCAACAGGACACCGATTTCTTCCCGCGGCGTAGCGGGGGCGTATCGGTCTCCTGAGTGACCTCAACCTCAAGGAGCTCGAAAATGGCTATCAAAGTACAGGTCAAAGACAATCGTGGTTGCACCAGCACCTTCACCGATCGCTGCAATGGTTCATTCGTCGCTGACGGATACACCATGAACACCACCGGCATGCCGAACTTCGGCGTCGGGGTAACTCCGATCAACACTTTCAACACCGCCGGAACCAACTGGTACGGCACCTACAGCCAGCCAATGGCCTTCGGAACGTTCGGTCAGGGCAAGCCCTTCACCAGCGTTTCCAACGGCATGCTGCCGACGACCATCGGCTTCAACGGCATGAACCTCAACTCTACCCCGACGATCATCGGTCGAATCGCGGCCATGGATCCTGCACTGGGCCACGTCGCTTCGCAGATTGCCACGATCGATCCGATGTTCATTGCCTCCCTCGGCGCCGTCGCCGGTGGATGCACGTGGACCGCAGCCAAACTGGTTCAAGTCGCCAACCTCGACATCGACCTCGCTCGCAAGATCGTCAAAGTCGCCGTCGTGAATCCCCAGGAGGCGCTTGCGATCGTGCAAACAGCACTGGTCAACCCCGTGCTGGCCGCTCGTCAACTCGCCAATCTCGGCCTTGGATGGAACACGCAGTCCATGAACGCTGCTCAGCCGTGGGTCAACGGTTTCGAGTACTGCGGCGGCAAGGGCTCGATCATGCCGATCGACGTCTATGAGGACGGCAAGGCTTGGATCATCGAAGCAGATCTCCCCGGCGTCAGCATCGACGATGTGGACATCACCGCTGCCAATGGGCGCCTCATCATCGAGGCTGTCGTCGCTCGCTCAAACAAGCGACCTTCCTACGCCTCGATGCTTCACTGTGAGAGCCGAACTCCCCGCGTTCTGCGGCGTGAGTTCGCCATCGGCCTCGACGTCGAGACGACCGAAATCTCCGCTCAGATCGTCAACGGTGTGTTGAGCATCGTGCTTCCCAAGAAGATCGAGACGGCCAGCGAACAGTACGTCAGTCGTGAAGGAGTCCTGGTCAGCTGAGTGAGACCAAGATGATTCCTTTCGACCCACGCCGGAGTGCCTGAAGGTGCTCCGGCGTGGCTGTGCGCACAGACGTTCTGGCAGGTGGTTTCGAAATTGGCAGGTGGCATTGTGACCACCGATTGAGAGGCGAGTTCGCGACTTGGCACGCCTCTTGCTGCTCTTGAGTCGGCCGCCGGCATCGGGCCGGCACATACACAAACCTCGGAGTACGACTCCGACAACCAACGTGGAGTACTGCCATGAACACACAAACCATTCTCGCGCCGGCAACCACCGCGATGGACTCACTCCGTCATGAAATCGATCGCGTCTTTGATCGCCTGACGACCCCAGCCCTCGCTTCGGTATGGCCGACCACTCGTTTCCTTGATGCCATCAGGCCACACCCGGCCGTCAACATGATCGAGGATGACAACAATCTGTTCTTTGAGGCCGAACTGCCGGGCGTGACTGCCGCCGACCTCAACGTGACCATCGCTGACAACATGCTGACGATTTTCGGAACGCGGACACTTGAGACACCCGAGGATTCCACCTCGCTCCGCTGCGAACGATCGACCCATACGTTCGAGCGGCTCGTTCGGATTCCATCCGGTGTAGATACCGACCACATCGATGCCACGCTTACGGATGGCATCCTGACTGTCACGATTCCCAAGTTCGAAGGCACCCGCACGCGCCGCGTCGCGGTCCGAGAGAACTGAACGACTTGTTTCGCCTATTCCGGGGGGGAAAGGATCAATCTCATGATCAACCAGACACACAACACGACCTGTTGCGGTACCGACAGCCGCGACTGCTGCACCACCACCGATACTATCAAGCGACCCCAGAACTACCGCGCCCCTGTCGATGTGTATGAAACCGACACCGAGTTCCGCGTCATCGCGGATATGCCCGGCACCTGCTCGGAGCAGATCGAAATTTCGGTCGAGGACAATACGCTGACGATCGACGCCGAGGTCAGTGATCGCTACGCCACACTCGGCGATGTTCGCCATCAAGAGTACGGCGTGGGCGACTTTCATCGATCCTTCAGAATCGGTGACGGCGTCAATGCCGACGGCATCACGGCCACCTATTGCGATGGCGTCTTGAACGTCACGCTTCCGAAGGCCGAGGCAAGGAAGCCGCGGAG
>DOVP01000056.1:2173-3731 GCA_003520025.1 Phycisphaerales bacterium | reverse complement strand
GACCATGGTGGCTTGCTTGGCCATGCGGACGACCGGCCGCGAGAGACCGCGAATGCTGTCGATGTAGGCAGCGACCTTGTCATTGAACTCATCGGCCGGGAACAGTTGGTTGACCAATCCGATCCGATGCGCTTCGGTTGCCGAGATCGTGCCGCCGAGCGACACGAGTTCGATGGCCTTGCCAAGCCCAACACGCCACGGAAGGATCGCCGCTGCGACCGGTGGGAAGACGCCGACGTGGACTTCGGGCTGGCCGAACTTGGCCCTGTCCGAAGCGAGCACGACATCGCAGAAGCAAGCCAGTTCGCACCCGCCGCCGAGCGCGGCGCCCTGCACGGCGGCGATGGTGATCGCGTCGGTCGCGGCGAGACGACGAAAGATGCCGTGGAACCGCTCGATCATGTCGCCGACCTTGTCCTCGGTGTGGTCCGACACATCAACGCCCGCGCTGAAGGCCTTGCCTTCGGCGGCAATCACGATGGCGGAGAGATTGTCATCTGCGACCAGTCCGTCGAGCAGCGTGTTGAACTCGGCCATCATGGGGTTGTCCATGACGTTGAGCGGCGGAAGGTTCATGGTGACCGTTGCTACGCCACCGGTGATGTCGAGATTGAAGTACTGGTAGTCGCTCATTCCATGGTTCCTCAGATGTACTGACCGCCGTCGACCCGAAGGACTTCGCCGGTGATGAATCTCGCCTTGTCACTGCACAGGAAGGTCACCGCCTCTGCGATGTCCTCGGGTGTCCCGACGCGTCCGACCAGAATCTCCGCAACGGCCTTCTCAAGTGCCTCGGGTGGCATGGCATCGAGAATGGGCGTTTGGATCATCCCCGGCGCTACGGCGTTCACGGTCACGGTGGACCGAGCCAACTCCTTGGCGAGGGCCTTGGTGAAGCCGATGACGCCTGCCTTGGCTGCTGCATAGTTGGTCTGGCCAAACTTGCCTCGCATGCCATTGATGCTTGAGATGTTGACGATGGAGCCATACTTGGCGGCTCGCATGATGGGTGCCGCGGCGCGGGACATGTTGAACACACCGGTTAAATCAATGTCGATGACATCCTGCCACTGCTCGTCGGTCATCTTCCAGATGACCTGATCGCGGAAGATGCCGGCGTTGTTGATGAGAATCTCAAGACCACCGAGTTCGGTGGCGCAGTCTTCGACCGCGGCGGCGGCCTGCGAAGCGTCGGAGACGTCAGCGACTCTGACCCACGCCTTCCGGCCGATCGACTCGATGCGCTCCACCACAGGCACTGCCTCGGCAGCATCTCCGAGGTACAGCACGCCGACATCGCAGCCGTCACGAGCGAGTGACTCGGCGATCGCGCGGCCGATCCCGCTCGACCCCCCCGTCACCAATGCTCGCCTTGGCTTCTCTGCCACGATGCGCCTCCCTGTGTTCTGCGATTCGTTCAGGTCGCCATCGCGACGGCCAGCGCCGCGCCGCACTTGCCGCAATGCTCAAACTGCGATGGAATGCCTTTCGCGCCACACTCGCCGCACTCCTGGGCATAGGGACCCCAGAGGAACTCGCTCGAACCGTTCGGATCGGC
>DOVP01000056.1:0-1795 GCA_003520025.1 Phycisphaerales bacterium | reverse complement strand
GTCATGCCTTCGTATGGCTCCAAACTGGTGTAGTGCGTAGCAAGCCAGTCTCGGGCGTGACCGACCGTGGCGTGCCAGGCGGAGTCCTTCCAGTAGTTGACCTGCGCCTTGGTGTAGCGGGTGCACTCGAAGAACTTATTGACAATCTGATCGCACAGATCGGCGATGACCTCGTCCATCAGAGACAGGTCGATCGAGTAACCGTCTTCGCCCTTGAGGGCCTTCTTGATGTCGGCCGCGGTGGCGCGATGCTCGAAAGGGGTGTCCCACGGGTCGGTATTCCAGTCGGCCAGATAGGTGCGGCCACCGGCGAACTTCGTGATGAATTCGCCATCGGGGCCCTTGACTGTCGGCACGACGGTGTTCACGAGGCCCATCGAAAGGCTGTTGTACGCCGTGTACCGCTGATTGAGAAAGAGGATGCCCCGCGCGGTTCGATCGCCAACCGTGATCGGCAGCCACTGGGTCGATCCGCCACAGGCGACCGATCCGACGCTGGTGCCGACCTGCGCGATGAAGGCATGCTCGCCCATCACACCGAGATCGCAGGCGAGTTGGCTTTCGTTGCCTCCACCGACGGCCATACCGTTGAGCCGGGCAATAACGGGCTTGGAGCAATTGGTGATTGCTTCGATGTAGGCCTTGAAGCGGCACATGTACTTCCAGTAATCCCGAGGCTTCTGCGTGTAGCAGGACTGGTACTCCTTCACATCGCCGCCCGTGCAGAAGGACTTGTGACCATGGCCGGTGAAGACCACGACAGCGATGCCGTCATCCCAGGACGCGTCTTGGAAGGCTGTGGCCAATTCCTCGAGGGCCGGCGTGCTGTAGGCGTTGAAGTTGTGAGGCCGGTTGATGGTGATCCGGGCGACAAAGCCGTCCTTCTCGTAGCCGACCTCTTGGAAGTCAAATGATTCTGTAGTTCGCGTTGGGAACATGCTCATCTCGGTGCACTCCAAGGCTGAGAGGTTGAAAACGGGGCCGATTTCCCTCTAAATCTCGTTCGAACGTTCGTTCGGCCGCGGCCGACTGATAAATCTGACAATCCGGATTATCGGGGGAGTCTAATGGCTCTGTCAACCCCAAAAGAGGCTTCTTTTGGGGTTGACGGGAGGAGTCAAAGGGTGGATGATGTGCGATATCGCCACGCCTGGTGGCCAGGAGAGCCCCCATGGACTCACAAAGAGCCGATCAACTGTTCGAACCCCCCCCTGCGGAAACCGCCCCCACGGCCGCCGGGGGCACCTTCGAAACGCGGCGAGACCACATTCTCCACGCAGCGACCCACGTTTTCGCCCAATACGGCTACGAAAAGGCCTCGATGCGGACGATTGCCAAGGCCGCCGATGTGAGTCTGGCGGGTCTCTACCACTACTTCGAGCGGAAAGAGCAACTGCTCTTTGTGATGCAGTTCCGGGTATTCAGTTCGCTGCTCTCCAACCTGCGGGAGCGACTCGTAGGCGTCGATGAGCCCCGCGATCGCCTGTGCACCATGATCCGAGCCCACGTGACCTACTTCGCCGAGCACATGGCGGAACTCAAAGTCTGCTCTCACGAACTCGACTCGCTGGAGGGCGAGACCTATGACCAAGCCCGCGAGATCCGGCTTGCCTATTACGGTCTGACCCGCGAGATCATTGTGAGCATCATCGAACTCGACCCACCTGACTATCCACTCGATCTGCATGTGGCGACAATGTCACTCTTTGGCACGCTCAACTGGCTGTACCGTTGGTGGAACCCGAATGGTCCCACCTCTCCCAAGGCGGTCGCTACCCAGATCACCAATCAGTTC
>DOVP01000201.1:7929-13773 GCA_003520025.1 Phycisphaerales bacterium | reverse complement strand
TGCACCGTCTCGGTTCCTTCATAGGTGATCACACTCTCAAGGTTGAGCATGTGCCGGATCGGGCAGAACTCGACGCTGATGCCGCTGGCGCCGAGCATGTCCCTCGCATCGCGGGCGATATCGAGGGCGAGTCGGGTGTTGTTCCACTTGGCCATCGAAACTTGACTGTGATGCATCGTTCCCGCGTCCTTCATCCGGCCGAGTTGCAGGGCGAGCAGTTGCCCGGTCGTGATGCGACGGGCCATGTCGGCCAGACGGAGCTGAATGGTCTGGGTGTGTGAGAGTGGGCGTCCGAAGAGTTCACGTACTTTGGCGTACTCGAGCACTTCCTTGAAGCATGCCTGCGCGGCGCCGAGAACACCCCAGGCAATGCCGTAGCGGGCCTGTGTCAGGCAACTCAATGGCCCGCGGAGTCCTCGGATCTCGGGGAACATGTTGGCGGCCGGCACACGCACATCATCGAAGAACAATTCGCTCGTGATCGATGCCCGAAGCGAGAACTTGTGCTCGATATCACGGGTGCTGTAGCCCTGCATGTCCTTCTCGACGAGGAACCCGCGGATCCCCTCATCGGTCGCCGCCCACACAATCGCAACATCAGCGATCGTTCCGTTGGTAATCCACATCTTGGAGCCATTGAGAATCCAGTCGTCTCCGTCTCGCTTGGCCGTCGTCGTCATCGCGCCAGGGTCGGATCCACCACCAGCCTCGGTCAGTCCGAAACAGCCGATCGCCTCGCCCCGCGCCATCGCGGGCAACCACCGCTGCTTCTGCTCCTCGCTGCCATAGGTGTAGATCGGATACATGCAGAGGCTCCCCTGCACGGAGACGAAACTGCGAATGCCAGCATCGCCGCGTTCGAGTTCCTGGCTGACCAAGCCGTAGCAGACATGGCTCAGTCCGCCACAGTCGTAGCCGTCGATGTTGCAGCCAAGCAGGCCCATTTCGGCGATTTCCGGGATGAGTTCCTTCGGAAAGCGTCCTTCTTCGAATGCATCGGCCATGACCGGAATGACACGGTCATCGACGAAGCGGGCGACGGCATCCTGAATGGCCTGCTCGTCTTCGTCGAGCAGACCGCGAATGCAGTAGAAGTCCATGGCATCTGGCGTGTCGACAGGGGTTGCGGTGGTCATTGTGGGGCCTTCTGTGCTGAGTGGATCGGCGTGTCATAATACCGTCCTCGGACGCGGCCACAGGCCGTGGCAGATACGCGATTGCAGGAGTGTTGAGATCGTGAATGGCCCCTTTGCAGATGTCCTGTCGCAGGCGGTCGCGATGCGTGTTGCGGGTGGTCCCATGCGAGCCTGTCTCGTGGTGGGGGCCCGCGGATCGACTCCGCAACCGGCCGGCGCGATGATGCTCGTCGATCAAACCGGAACCACCTTCGGCACGATCGGCGGAGGGTGCGTCGAGGCCGAATTGACCCGGCGGGCCATGGCCATGCTGCTCTCCGATACGACGGGCGTGCACGACTTCATACTTGATCACGATTATGGCTGGGACGACGGTTTGATCTGTGGCGGCACGCTCCATGTGGCGATCGGCACGCTGCCCGAGGCGGATGAACTCGCCGCCATCGAACAGGCCACGCGAGATCGTGTCGCCACGAGACTGCCTGTCCATGTCCAGACCGAGGAGGGGTCAGCACACTTCGATCTGCAGATCCCTCCGCGACCTCGTCTTCTCATCGCAGGTGGCGGCCATATCGGGCAGGCGGTCGCTCGGCACGGATTGCGGCTCGACTTCGAGACCGTCCTGTATGACGATCGGGCTGACCTGCTGGAGAGATACGCGCCTGATGGATGTCATACGGTGTCCGGCGAGATGGCCGAGTCGCTCGCAGATGCCGTGATCGATACTGAAACCTACTGCGTCATCGTCACGCGCGGTCATCGCCACGATGCGCAGGCACTCGCCGCCGTCATCGATCGCGGCGCTCGATACGTCGGCATGATCGGCAGCAAACGCAAGGTGCTTCTCGTGCGGCGAGAACTGATGGAACGCGGCATAAGCGAATCGTCCCTCGACACCGTACACGCGCCGATTGGCGTGGATATCGGCTCGGTCACCGGCGAAGAAATCTCGCTGTCCATTGCTGCGCAACTCGTGCAGGTTCGTGAGCAGCGGGGGTGGGTCACCGTTGAGGGGCCGCACCTGGACTCCCCGCAGTGAGCCCGCCTTACCCAGTTGGCCTCCTGTTAGCTGCTGGCCGCAGTAAACGCATGGGCGAGCAGACCAAGCAATTGCTCCCGTGGCCCTCTCCGGGAAGTGCGCGGACGATCATTGAAACCTCATTCGATCTGTTGTCGCCTTTCTGTAGCAGCATGTTCGTTGTGCTCGATCATGATGCCGAGGCCATCACCATGGCACTGGGAGATCGCGAATACACCTTGGTGCAGGGAGACGCCGATGCGCCGATGTTCGAATCAATTCGCGGTGGCTTACAGACGATCGCAACACATCAAAGCGAAGCCTCGGTGCTGCTCCATCCCGCCGATCATCCCGGCGTTCTCACCACCACTGTTCAGAAGGTCGTTGATAACTCTGTGACCCATCCGGATCAGGCAATCATTCCTCATCATGGTGATCGCGGGGGCCACCCCGTACTCGTGCCACACATGCTGCATGCACGAATCCTGATATTCGATGGCCGCGATGGGCTGCGGGGCTTCTGGCAGTCACATCCAGACTGCTACCACCGAATCGCCGTTGACGACCCCACCATGATCATGGATGTAGACACTATGGAACAGTATCGATCTCAGGGTGGGCATCACTCGTGACACAGACGTGCGAAGAGATCAGAGGCAAGTCAACCACATCGCTGGAATCATTTGCCAGGTTGCGACTAGAGTTTTTCCTGGGTGGCTTTCTCAACGGCGAGAGGACTTGACAAGCCTCTGAGACGGTGGGATTGTTCTTGGTCGAAGCATTTATTGATCACACCCAAATTATTGCCGTAACGGGCGAGAGCCACCATGAGCAGGATTCTCGCCTTGAAGCCATCCAGCCCCGGCGAGAGGATGCAGCCGTGCTTGAGAAGATCCGCGCCGCCGCCAACATCGCCGTAGGCCGGCTCGACAGCGCCTTCAAAGACTCGACTGCATATGACTACGGGGATCTGCTTGGACATGGCATACTTGATGGCCTCGAAGGTCGGTGGGTTGACGTTTCCGGCACCGACGGCGATATAGACAATGCCTTTGGCACCGGAATCAACCGCATCTCGCACGAACCGTCCGTCATCACCTGCGAACATTGTGATGAGCGGCACGTATGGAAGCGGGTCTTTCAGCGAGATGCGAGTGCGATACAGCCTGTCATTGAAGCGGTTGACATGGGTATTCCCAACGATGTAGCCAAGATAGCCCTTTTCGAAGGACTGAAAAGTCTGCATGTTCGTGGTCTGCGTCTTCAACACCCACCGAGCCGAGTTGATGTACTGGTTCAGTGTGACCGTGACCCCCCAATTCTGAGCGTTCGGCGAAATCGCCTGTGCAACAGCACCCTTGAGGTTGCCGGGTCCGTCTGGTGCTGTTTCCGAAGCGTTGCGCATGGCACCGGTAAAGATCACCGGTTTATCACTCTTGAGTGTGACATCGAGAAACCACGCGCCTTCAGCCATCGTGTCGGTGCCGTGGGTGACGACGACGCCCGCGATATCCTCGCGGGCGAGTACTGCATCGACGGTTCGGCTGAGTTTCGCCCAGATCTCAGGCGTCATATGTGAACTGTCGATATTGCTGAAGTTCACGGTGCCGATGTTGGCCATTTTGGAGAGCGATGGAACTGCGGCCACAAGGTCGCTGCCCGAGAGGGCTGGCACAGCGCCACCAGCTGAAGCGCTGACCTTTTCGGCAATGGTCCCACCAGTAGAGACAATGATTATATTGGGAAGAGCTGGGTCCTTGACAGTCAATTCAATCTTGGGGTTATTCGGATCCTTGACCAACACCACGTCCTTGGCGAGCAGAGGGCAGCTCAGGGCGATGATGGTGATGATGGGCAGTGTTCTGATGCACAGGTTCATTGGTTGGGCTCCATTTCTACTTAGCCACCACCAACCACGGCGTTGGTCTGTACAGCACCCACGACGACCGGTCCCCACAGCGTGAGGAAGATGTTGGCGATGGCGTAGGTGATCGTGAAGGTCGCAACTGGGGTGGTATTGCCTGCCTTCTCGAGCAGGGCCGCAAAAGCCGGGTTGGCGCTGCGTCCACCAGCCACCGCCGACATTGCGATGATCGGGTTGCGGATTCGAAGGACGTAGTACGAGATGTAGAACGTGATGATCTGCGGGATGATCGTGACGCCGGCACCGAGCAGGAGCAGGGTCAGACCATTCTGCTTGATGGCATCGAGGGCCTGTGGTGCGGCGTTGATTCCAACGAGCGCAACGAAGACGGCGAGTCCGAAGTCACGCAAGAAGTTCGAAGCGCCTTCAGGAAGGGCTGCAAATCGAGGCCTGGTGAATCGCACCCATCCAAAGAGCAGCCCGGAGAGCAGGCATCCCACACCGCTTCCGAGTGTGACAGGAATACTCCCGAGTTTGAAGGTGATCAGACCGATCAGCATGCCGATGGTCATGCCAATTCCGAAGAAGATAAAATCGGTAACGGCTGCAGCCGACACCTTGTGCCCAATCTTTGACTGTGCCGCATTGAGATCTTTGGGGAGGCCGACCAGTTCAAGCGAGTCGCCTCCGCGAAACAAGAAATCCGGTGTGAGGTTGATGGTGTCGCCGCGGCGTTTGGCACCTTGCAGGAAGACGCCGCTTCCAACGCCAGAGACGTCGCGGCGGAAGTCCGCAAGGCTCTTGTACTTGCTGGCGCCACTCATGATCAACTCGCGTTTTTCTTCGACAACCTGGACACCGTCTGGAGACGTGATCTCCTTGCTGAAGTCATGGCAAACTTGATCGAATGCCTTGGTGAATCCGAGCACACCAATGGCATCACCAGATTCCAAAACCGTATCGGCGTCGAAGTCGATTGATTTGCCGTCACGGATGAGGCATACAATGGCAGTGTCGGCATAGGCTTTGTTGAAAGAATCAACAGTGCCTCCGGCATCTGTGGCCATGAAGAACCGAGTGGTAAGATCATTTGTTGCGTCGAATTGTCCGGGTTCGAGTTCCGCCTTTCCGCCAGCGAGTTTCTTGGCAAGGTCGATCGCTTCTTTGCGCAGATCCCACTTCATCACCATCGGAAGGAACCAAGCCACGACGAGAATTGGTCCGAGAGATCCGAAGATGTAGCACACGGCGTAGCCGACGGCGACGTTGGTCTTCATCTGTTTGATGACCTCAGGCGCAAGATCGAGTCGGGCCAGTGCCGAGTCGGCGGTTCCGATGATGGCCGACTGCGTGAGACCGCCAGCGGCGAGCCCCGCGGCAGTTCCCCGATCAAGATTGAACCACCAAGCCGCAAGAAGGACAGTTCCAAGGCCGATGAAGGTCATCAGGGTGGCGGATGAGAGTTGGGCAAGGCTCTTGAGATTGAGCGAACTGATGAACTTCGGTCCACCTTGGTAGCCAACTGCGTAGATGAAGAGTGCGAAGGAGAACGTCTCAATGCTCGGATGGATCTGGACACGAAATTGACCGATCAGGACGCCGATGAGCAGCGTGCCGGCGATACCACCGAGCACGAAACGGCCGATCTTCAGTTTGCCGACGAAGTACCCGAGGGCTATCGAAGCGAAGAGTGCCGTGAGTGGTTCGGCCTTGAAGAGATCGTGAATCAGTTCCATTACGTGGGATCTCGCTCCAGAACGGTGGTTGTGGGAACACTTCTAGGAGGTCGGGGGTCAGGTCTGAGGGTCACTTCCGGGGGAATACTT
>DOVP01000201.1:0-7588 GCA_003520025.1 Phycisphaerales bacterium | reverse complement strand
ACTTTCGGGGGAATACTTCCGGGGGGTCAGGAGGCCGCTTGGAATCGCTCGTGGTACTCGTCGAGCAGTTTGCTGACTCCCTTTCCGATGTCTGCATAGGCTTCGTCCGGCAGGTTGGCCAGCGAGACGCGGACGGACATGTCTGGCGCATCGAAGCCGCCACCATCCATCAGGACGATCGCCTTTTCCTCGGCGAGTCGCCACACGAAGTCGATCCGTTCGTGATTGCTTGTGAGCCACTCGCGGAATTCTGGGCTGTACCGCGAGGCGGCGAGTTCGGGGATGTCGATGGTCGTGTAGTAGTGCGCATCGAATGGCGTTTCGGGATGTGCGACCCCGAGTGCCTTGTAGAGCGACTGGAACCGTTTGATCACGATGTCTTGGCAGTGTTCCTTGTATACGCTCTCCTGATCGGTCAGACTTGAGAGTGAGAGCATGACCATGAAGACCTGCTGCGGCGTCGAGAGGCCTGCGGTATGGTTGAGCGCGACCGTACGGCTGTCGGCCACCATGCGATCGATCATCTTGGCCTTGGCTGGATCGAGGTAGATCGTTTCGTACCGCTTGTGGAGTGCGGCTGTGTCTTGCGGCGTGTGATTTTTGATGGTCGCATCGAGGATGTTGTCTTTGGCTAGGCCGATGACACCAATTCGCCATCCCGTGGCTCCGAAGTACTTCGAGTAGGAGTACACGAGGATGGTGTTGTGCGGCACGATCGATGCGAGCGACTGGAAGCCATTGACGAAGGTGCCGTAGACGTCATCAGTCAGGACGATGAGGTCTTTGCGGCGGGTTTCGACGAGTTTGTGAATGGCTCGAAGCGACTCGGGGTGCATCGCCACCGATGTCGGGTTTGACGGATTGACAAGGAAGAAAGCCTTCACATCAGGGTCGGCGAGTTTCTCGATCTGCTCCGGCGTGTACATCCACCCGCTCGCCTCATCCTGCATGACTTCGAGCTCGACGAATTCGAAGTCGTTGAGCAGTGGGATCTCGAGGTAGGGGGTGAAGATCGGGGCACCGAGCGCGATTTTGTCGCCCTTGTGGAGGATCTTGTTCTCCATGAGCGAGTTGAAGATATAGGTCATCGCGGCGGTGCCGCCTTCGGTTGCGAAGAGGTCGAATGCATCCTTGGCGCCCTTGGTCCCGGACATTTCTTCGTCGAGGTAGGCACTCACAATCTGCTCACTGCATCGGAGCATGCGATCGGGAACCGGATAGTGATCGCCGAGAATGCCATCGACCATTTCCAGGATGAATGCGGCCGGGTCGATGTGGAGATCATGTTCGATGAAGGCAAGCGAACTCTTTAGGAGATCGATGCCCGGCTCACGCGAGTTGTTGGCAAGGAAGTCATGAAAGCGATCGAGCATGCCTTCGCCATTGGGAACGGCGGCGATGCCGGGGCGAAAGATCTCTCGCTCGGATTCCGCGACGGCGAAGTGGCCGAGCTGAAAAAACGCATGTCGCGGTTCGGTGGCAACCCAGTTGGGGTTGCCGCGACCGGCATTGAGCATTTGGAGTTGTGTGTCGCCAGCCATCTCGATGAGTTTGTTCTTGATCTCAAAGGGGCTGAGTTCTTCGTACTTCTTCATCTCCGCTTGGTCTGGCATGCGTCTGCTCCGGGTTCAAGAATCACGCAAAGTCAGCCGCCGTCGGCGACCTGCGAGAAGGGGGCAATGTCGGACCAATATATCAGATATACGGACGAGGAAATCCGGCAATTGAATCTACGGTACCTGATGGCGAATTTTTGAGGTACGGGTGCTTTCGCCCCAAGCATCTCTGGCTCTTTGGTTTCACCAGCGTCCAGTGAATCGCCAGCACTCATCTGTTGGCGGCGAAGTCGCTTGGCGTGTGGCTCTCTCGCTTTTAATTTGCCGCGGGAAGCATGAACACCAGGATCGTTATGACAGCGGCCAGGATCGCCGCGGAGAGGACTCCAACCATCAGGATGGTTCCGAGTGGTGGCGGGAGGGGCATCGTCATACCACGATCTGCCTGTTCCCCCTCCTTGGGTGTCACGCTCGCCCCATCATGCTCGGAGTGTTGGCTGTCATGATTCATCGAAGCCATGTCATGTCCGGCATGTTCACTGGTGGAAGTCGGTCGGATCGTCATCATGCCGTGCTTGAGGTGTCGTGTGACCAACCACCAGTTTATCGGATAGGCGCAGATGAAGCCGACAATCAGCGCCATCGACATGATGAACCAGAAGCTTGGATTGAAAGGATCTTTTGATTCGGCAAGTTCTGCCATCCAAGGCTTCGACACGATCAGCATCCCCGCCATGAGGAGATTCATCGAGAAGAACTCGGGAATGAATGTGATCTTGAGTGATTTCAGGTAGTTGCCACCCACCATGTCCCTCATGGCGAAGGCCTGGAAGAACAGCCATCCGAAGCCGAACCCAAGCACATACTCAAGGGTGACATTAAGGGCAAATGGAAGTTCCAGAATTGATGCGATTGCAGCGCCAGTGATTATTCCAAGACCGTCGCCGCTTGCGCAGTGCATGGTGGATCCGAGTACCTGTTTCCAGATCGGGGCCACATATTGTTCGTGAGTTCCTGGCAGTGGCTCCCGGCAACTGAGTACGTAGAAGAATGCGGCAACGGGACCAGCGAATACCGTCAGGACGATGAATCCCCAACGAAGTGCGGTTACCTCCGGTGTTCTCCATACATCAATGACGACAAAAATGACCGAGATTCCGGTCAGTATGAACCAGAGCAACATTATTCCATCGAGCATGGAAAGTCTCCTGCGGAAACATGATGACGACGACTATGTTATCGAGTTCATGTGAGCAAAATTTGCAGAAATCGATGTGGGTTCGGAGACGTAGAGGCGGCAGAGCGAACGCTTATTGTAAGGTCCTTATCGGTGGGCGGAGGAGGTCTCCTTTCGATACCATCTGCGGGATCTAGATCAACACAAACCTCCGGTGAGGAGAGGGTAACTCGATGTTTTTGATTCGTAACACAACTACTTGGATCATTGGACTAACGATCTTCGGAGGTGTTCTCGTGACACACGCCATGACAGGACCGACTTCCTCATCGCCCGCTACTCCGGCCGATGCCATCTCCGAATTGATGGCTGGAAATACTCGTTATGTGGAAGGCCGTGCTGAATCGCACAATCTTCCCGCAGCGAGGGCAGGACTTGCCGAGGGGCAGGCACCATTCGCGTCGATCATTCGATGTGCCGACTCACGGGTCTCGCCGGAAATCGTCTTTGACCAACCCCTTGGCGAACTATTCGTGTGCGCTGTTGCCGGGAATGTGCCAACGCCTGAGATCATCGCAAGTCTTGAGTATGGCGTAGCAGTGCTTGGCTGCAAGGCCATCGTGGTGATGGGACACTCCTCCTGTGGTGCGGTGAGCGCCGCGCTGGAAAATCGCGATGACACCAGTGTGCTGCCGGGCAGTCTTCCGGCTCTCATCGATCAGATTGTCGTGCCCTGCGCGGAAACGGCAGACCTTGACGCGCCGGATGCGCTCGACAAGGCGATTGCCTGTAATGCTCATGAAGGCATTGGCAGACTTCTGAACGGTTCCGAGGTCATTGCCAAGGCCGTCAAAGACGGAACGCTTTGTGTTGTGTCAGGTGTGCAGGACTTGAAAACGGGGCGGTTCACACTTCTGAAGTGATTCCCATGCTTTCTTCTTTCTCCGAAGAGGGGAGAGGAGTACATGCCAACGAGGCCGTTGTCAGTTTCCACGCAGGATGGTTATCAGGGGCAGTCGCCCCAAGCCGCCAGCACCGCCAGCACATCGTTGGCATCCACTGTTCCGTTGCCATCGACATCGGCGGCAGGATCATTCGTTCCCCACGCCGCGATCAATGCGAGGATGTCATTGACGCCGACCGTTCCGTCGCCGCTCACATCGCCCGGGCAGGGTTCCACTGGATCGAGGCAGTCGCTCGGGAGTTTCTGCGCCTTGGCGAGTTGACCGCTGATGTTGTACTGCCACGCGATGTTTCCGTTTGGATCGATTTCCAGAAACGTCCCAGTCGTTCCCTCGGTCGCAAGGGTGTTGCCATTGGCGAGTCGAAAGGCACCACTGAGGTGGTTGGCATAGAAGGTGTTCTCGTCCTCATAAACCACCATGGCTTCGTCGGGTCCGAAAGGATCGTTGCTGCCGATGGCATAGGTACCGTCCGGCTGCAGCGGAGGTGTAACCTCCAGCACGGATGAGTAGTCATTCTGGCTTCCGCTTCGATCACCATTGTTGAACCAGATGATGTTTCCGGCGCCGGGCATCCCTTCGTCAATCCAGTTCACACCATGCAGCACGTAGTTCACTTGATCGCTGCTTGATCCACGGTTGTAGGCCGCAGGATTGCCCCATCGATACAGAATGTCACCGCCCATGCCTGCGTTGCCACCCGTGCTGCCGGCAGCCTCCTCGGTCGTCGTGCTGTGGTCGATGATGTAGAACTCATGTGTGTAGTGACTCGAGATCACGATCTGATCGAGTTCTTGGTGGTAGTCCATGCCGTTGGCGTGAATCCAGTCTCCACCTTGCCCATGGGTCGAACCGAAGTTGACGTCAAAGCGGTGGGGGAAGTCGCCAGGATCTCCATAGTTGGGCAGGCTCGGGCTTACGTTCTGCACGAGGTGATCCCACAGGTTCCATTGCCAGACGATTTCGCCGGTGGTCGGGCCGGTGGGGGCGACCTCTACGACGCTCAGCGACCAGAGTTCGCCATTGAGACCCGTTCGGCCAGCGGCTGCTGCCTCGCTGTTGGAACGGCGGTGCCAGCAGATGAAAAGGACGTTGCCTCCGGGCATCGAAATCACTTCGTGATGGGGTTGGAGTTCATACGTGCTGAGGGTGTAGTCCCAGAGCAACTGGCCGTCCATTGCGATTTTCTGGATGCGGCCGCCGACGGCGCCGCCTTCCATCGTCGGATTGTCGATGCGGCAGGGGCGGAGCAGGACACCATTGTCGAGCAGATATGGCGTGCTTGCGGGGCGATCGGCGCCAGTCCATGTTTCAATGGTGTTTCCGTTGTTGTCACGGAGGTAGGTCGTCGAACTGTTGAGGACGTTGTAGAGCGTGTATCCGTCGTAGACCTCGCCGTTGCTGTGTGGTGCAGCGATCGCAATGATGGTGATCAAGAGGCTGGTGCGTAGAACTGTCACGGGCAACTTTCTCCCCAAGCTGAAATGATGAGCAGGATATCTGAGACGCCGGTTGTTCCATCGCCGTCGGCGTCGCCATCGGGAGATCCCCACCCGGCGATGCAGGCGAGCATGTCTTCAACGCCGACGATGCCGTCGCCATCGACATCACCGGGGCAGGGCGCGATGTTGCCGTTGCTGGTACCGGGTGTGGCGGGATCGAAACTCTGCCATTCGGCGCCACCGTCGGGCAATCGGCCAAACGACACATCTTCGTCCTGATCCCCGAAACTGAGCGAGTCGATGAGAACACCATCGGGAGACCAGAGACCGATGTCGTCACCGCCGGCACCGAGTTTGAAGTCGGCGTGCAGCGGTCCCTGATCAAGATCTTCATCGGCCCACAGCAGCAACCATGAACCAGCGGGAATGATCGTGCCGTCTGGCATCGTCCATTCATCTGGCGTATCAAATGAATCGGACATGGTGCAGCCGGACAGATCGATCTCTTCGTCGCTTGCGTTGAAGAGTTCAAGCCAATCGTCGTACTCGCCAGCCTCATCGGGGATCGTGGTTTCGTTGTCGGCCATGAATTCGTTGATAAAGACGATCCCGCTCAGATCCGGCGGTGGGGCAATGTTGGCGGCGCCCGGGGTGGCTTCGCCGGTCACTTCCCATACGCCTTCACCGTCGCTGTGGCGACCCCATGACTGATCGGCATCGAGCAGCGGGACGGTGATGCTGTCGATCATTGCCCCCGATGCATCCGAGAGCAGCAGCGATCCACCCACATCGGGCATGGCAAAATTGGTGTGGTGATCACCCTCGGCTGGTTCGCCATCGAGCCACAGCACGACGAACTCACCATCGGCCAGATCACTGTCGGGAAGTTGCCACATGAGTGGAGAGCCGGCGTCGTTGCTCAAGCGAAGGTCGCTGAGCGTCACCGTACCCGGCCCGAGGTTGTGCACTTCGATCCATGGATCGAAGTCTCCGGCCTCATCGGCGATTGTCGTGGCATTGAGTGTCTGGATTTCGTTGATCCGCAGATCTGAGGGCAAGGCGTTTCCATTGAGTTGGGCTCTGGCGAATCCACCGCGGACATCGATCAGACGGGTCAATCCAAAGACATCGATGTTGCCGATGTCGACATCGCTGTGCAGGTTCTGCTCGTACTGCTCCATGGTGAACTCAAAGTAGGGGTCCGTTGCCAGTTCATCTCGGACGGCAGCATCGATCTCATCGATGCGAGCCTGAAATGCATCGATATCGAAGCCACCTCGCAGCAGATCGGCGCAGCGGCGGTAGAAACGGCGGCGCAGTACTTCGTTCTCAAAGACTGCATCTGCGAAGGGACGAGCGGCATTCGGTCCTTGGCCTTCTCGGTGCCAGGTCAGCGCCGTGGTCAGCACATTCTGGCCGTTTGGAAGCCCGTTGCGGAAGGTTCCGAAGGCGAGGTTGTTGTCCCAGTTGATGTGTCTCCACAGATCATCGGCATTGCGTCGGTACATGTAGAAGTTGTGGGCCGGGCCGATGTAGGAGTCATAATTGGCAAAGAGTGCCAATCCGGCGAGCTGTGTGATGTGCTGATCGATATCGACCCACTCACCGAGTTGCGTGTCCATGTCTTCCGGATCGGTATCACTGAGAAACTGGCAGAGGGCGATGATGTCACTCCAGTCGTCAGCTTCTTCGTTTGTCTTTTTCTCGTAGTTGTCGCGGTAGTCATCCGGGTTGTCGCCTTGATCGGCAAGATTGGCGATGAACTCACCCTTGTAGAGATCCCCGTCGTCGTTGGATCCCCACTTTTTCTCGGCAAAGGTCTTGTCGACCTGCTCGACCACCATGTACACGCCCCAGTCTTCTCCGTTGATCGTGACCCGCGCATAGTTGGCACGGTGAATGTCCATGTAGTCGCGGAGGAAGTCGAGCGTCAATTTCTCCCGCATGATGCTCGGGTCGCGGTAGTTGTTGTTGAGATTGATCTTCTTGAGGTTGAGGAACTCTTGGTCGTCGACGAACTCATTGAAGTCGATCTTCATCGATTTGCGAGTTCCGGAATTCAAGAAGGAAGAGTTGCCCTTGAAGCGAGCCCCGACCGACTCAAGCGTTTGATCCACGCCGTCAAGATCGGTCCATGTAAAGGTACACGGCAGGTAATAGTCATCGTCGCCCCAGGCATCAAAGAGCACCTGATACCACTGCGGCTCGGCAAACTCGAGGCTGATCCGATGGACGGTGGTAGGACCCTCCAGCAGTACCGCAGCCTGATCGGCATGGGCCAGACCGGCGATCAGGGCCACCAGCGGGACGAACCCGCGGCTCAGATATCGCATATCCATGGGTTCTCTCTCGCTCTAATCCTCAGATCCCACGATATCTCTCTACGGTATCTCACTCAAGCGATATCCCCGCAACTGCCCCGAATTGGGGATATCCATCAATCTCTGGAAA
>DOVP01000108.1:461-3590 GCA_003520025.1 Phycisphaerales bacterium | reverse complement strand
ATCGGAGATCCACGATGCCTGCGCATCGAGTTTCCAATCATTTCCCATGTTGATTCTGTCCTTGAACTGCAGATATCCCCGCCATGTCCGCGGAACCACCTGGGTAATTCCAGTGCTGAGACGTTCTGATCGAGCGGTGTCATCGTGTATCCCCCAGAGCGAGAGCCCCCCGTGTTCGCCCGAGCGATTCCAATTCCAATCTAGGCCAAGTGCCGGTCCGCGTTTGGTATAGCCCGATGTTTCCAGCTCCAGTTGGTCCTCGCCGAGCGGCTCAAGTCCGAGCAGCGTGAGCAAATCCCAGGTGGCCTCGAAGCCGACACCCTGGTAATTCTCAAAATTGCTGGAGACGGACTTCAGCGGCATGTTGTCGGCATAGCCCGTGAACCACGGCCAGTACATGATGGGAAGGCCGCCAGCTCGAATGGTGTTGTGCACCCCGGTGACCAGCACACGGCTCTTGGCCTGCGTGCCGTCTTCTTGAATTGTTCCGGGTACTTGCTCGATGGTTGCCGTGTCACATCCGATCGAGAGTGTCGGCGTAGCGAATGATGAGGCGGAGAGCCTGACACCACGTCCTTGCCACTGGTCTTCAGCAAGTTGGCGAAGTTCTTCGGCGCGGGCGAATACCGGCACGCGACGCTCGCGGTCGTAGGTCCGCAGCACAGCATCGAGCATGATGGCTCGATCGGTGACAAAGTCGTAGTACATCCGCGTGGCCCGAACGACGTAATCCTGACGATCCGACTCGGCGACGACCGCGCCTTCCAGATAGATGCCGCGGACATCGTCGGCGGAGAGCGAGTCGGCCGTGTCTGCGATGCTTCCGGGGCTCACGTATAGCACGGCACGTTCTGCAGAGAGTCGCAGCGCTCCAAGTTCATCGGATCGCCGGGTCGGGCGATAGTGCACGACCACATCCCCGTCCACTAGTACGGTCGATTCGGTTTCGCCACCGTCGATCGTGACGTGGTCTGCGCTGAAGGCGATCGTGGCGCCAGGCTGCTGAAGCCATCTTCGGCTGAGGCGGGGGCTGGATCTGCTCGGCGCCGCGACTGCTGCTGGGAGGGATCCGCCGGGGATCGGCGTGAAGTTCTCTGGTGGCGATTCGCGGCCAACCACCGTCGGGTAGTCGCTCAGTGGGGGAAGTTGCTTCTGGAGATCAGCGACATAAGTGGCCAGCCGATCATCGGCCCGCTGCACCAGTGAATCGAGTCCAGTCGGTGGCCCCGGCTCGAGCAGGGCGACATCGAGTACCGTCTCGCCGCGAATCGTGCCGACAACCAACAGGTTGTTTCCGCTTGGGCCTCGGCCGACCCCTGCCGTGTGCGATGTCGCTCGTGGGATCCATAGCGCGACTTGCGTGACCAGACCATCTTTGCTTGGAATACGCTCCAGCCACACCACGAGCCGTGGTCCTTCAAACACCCAACTTGCGATCTCGATTCGCGTATCGCCCTGAAGAACCAGCCGCTGGGTCGAGCCAACACGCCATTGCCACCCTCGCATGGCCCGCATGGCGATGTCCCCGTCCCGCGGCTCGACCGGCAGGACCAAGCCACCGAGCGAGTCGCCGCGGCTGGCCGGGATCGGCTTTGTTTGTGTTGCGGCCAGCCCGGGATCGGTGGGGGCGAGCATCACCACGCCAACAAGGGTGTAGATCAGGTGCCGGAGGCCGCGCCGCGGATTTGGTGAGAGATTGCCTCGCACGATGGTGGACGATACCGCGGCGGGGGCGGCATCGCCACCGGGAGGCTATTCGAACATTCCGGCAACAAAGGCGGGGGGGTCAAAGGGTTCTACGTCCTCGGGTCGCTCGCCGACCCCGACGAGCTTGACCGGGATGCCCAGTTCGGTCGCAATGGCCACCACGATGCCACCCTTTGCCGTCCCGTCGAGTTTGGCAAGAAAGATCCCGCTGACATCGATCGCCTCGGTGAAGTGGTGGGCCTGCACGAAGGCGTTCTGCCCCTGCGTGGCGTCCAGCACCAGAAGCACCTCGTGCGGGGCACTCGGAATTCGTTTGGCCAGCACATCTCCGATCTTGGTCAGTTGCCGCATGAGCCCCTGTTCGGTGTGCATCCGGCCAGCCGTATCGACCAGCAGGACGTCCACATCGCGGGCGAGGGCTGCGTCCATAGCGTCCCAGACGACTGCGGCGGGGTCGGCCCCGGTAGTTCCTCGGACAACATCCACGCCGAGCCGATCACCCCAGATCACGAGTTGCTCGACTGCGCCTGCCCGAAAGGTGTCCGCAGCGGCCAACAGCACCGAGCGGCCTTCCGCACGCAGCGCATGGGCGATCTTCGCCACCGAGGTTGTTTTTCCGACGCCATTGACGCCGGCGACGAGGATGACCAGCGGTCGTTCGTTCGTGGTAGCCAGCGGCGTCTGCTCACCGAGCCGCTCGGCGAGTTGGGTCTGCAGGAAGTCGATTGCCTCTTCGCCTCGGTCCATCTTGCCTGCGGCGGCATCACTCCGCATGGTGGCGATGATCTCGTCGGTTGCCCGCGTTCCGACATCGGCCTGAAGCAGGCAGGCCTCGATGGCGTCGATGGCGTCTGCGTCGATTCGCTGCCCCTTGAGCAGCCGGTTCAGAGGGCTTCCCATTGTTTCGCGGGTGCGACTCAGGCCTCGCTTCAGGGCGTTCATGGTGGTGCTGAACAGTCCCATGGTCTCCCTCAGTCCGCATGCTCTGCGGCGGCTGGATCCGGCGTGGATGCTTCGAGATGTTGTCGATAGGCGTCGAGCACACCGTTGACGAAGGCAGGCGAGTCTTCGGTGCTGAACTCACGCGCCAATTCGATGGCTTCGTCAATGGCGACCGCGGTTGGTACACGGCCAGATCGCATTTCCCATGCGGCCAAGCGAAGGAGGCCCCGGTCCACGCATGGTTGCCGGTGGATTGGCCAGTCGGCTGCCAGAGTCGCGATCACGGCGTCGCTTTCAGTCCGGCCCGTCCACGCGTCGTTTGCCAGTTCGGTAGCGGGCTCAAGGAGCCGCTCGGGCACGCCACCTGCCAACAATCCATCGCGAACGGTGTCCGGTTCATCGTCTCGCCCGGCATCGAACTGGCAGATGGCCAGCAACGCGCCGCGGCGGATTTCATGCAAGTCGTTCACGACAGGCGAT
>DOVP01000108.1:0-124 GCA_003520025.1 Phycisphaerales bacterium | reverse complement strand
CCATGAGAGCCCGCGAAGCGTCACGGCCTGCTCGATGGCGGCCTTCATCGCGTCATAGCCTTTGTTGCCATGCTCGCCGCCTGCTCTCGCTTCAGCCTGAGCCATGGTGTCGCAGGTCAGCACG
>DOVP01000065.1:652-2843 GCA_003520025.1 Phycisphaerales bacterium | reverse complement strand
TGCTGAGCATTCAGTCGTGGCGAGGGATCATGGTGGATTTCGCATTGCTCGGGGCCTTGGTCGCGTTGCTGTGCTGGCTCTTCATCGGATCGACCACAAGCCGCGGCGAGGCAGCGACGGGCGAGGCCCGTTCCAAGACTCTGGGGCAGTCCCTCCGAGAGGTACTGGCCGTTCGACAGGTTCGGCTGGCCTGCGTTGTGGCTTCGGCGATGATGGCGATGCTGTTCGGATTCGGTGGACTGTGGGATGTGCCGTTGGAACAGGGATATGGGTACACCCACTCCGACGCGGTCTGGCTCAACTCATGGCTGTTTATCGGTGTGACGGTCACGCCGCCCTTTATCGGATGGGCGGCCGATCGGTGGCGGATTCGCAGGCCGATTCTGCTTGGCGGGCAGGTGGTGGCCTTGATTGCGCTACTCGGCATCTTGGGAATCAATACGGAAGTTCCATTCTGGTTTGCGGCAGGCAACCTGGCGCTGCTCGGGATTGGGATCAGCGTGACCGTTCTCACCTTCCCGATTGCCTGCGATGCTGTGGAGCCAGCCAACGCGGGCGCGGCAATTGGCATAGTCAACGCGTCGGGCCTTCTATCAGCGGCGGTATTTCAGATTCTGCCGGGCGTCCTGTTGGCAGTCTTCAACAGCCATTCGCTCACGGCAATGAGGATTGTATTCGGGGTATTCGTGGTCATTGTTGTCATCGGCATGATCGCGACCTACATGATGGACCGGTGTCCGCCGCGGTCGCGCTGATACGATTCGTGGCCTCGCCTTTAGGCTGGCGGGTTGTTTTCAAACGGAGCACTTCTCGGATGGAATGTGGCTTGATTGGATTGCAGGGCGTCGGCAAGACCACGCTCTTTCAGGCGCTGACGGCCCACGCCGTGCCGGTACAGGTGGGTTCGATGAAACCCAACATCGGCATTGCGGCGATGCCTGATCCTCGGCTCGAACGAATCGCCGAATTCATACCTCCGGAGAAGGTCATTCCTGCCACGGTTCAGGTTGTGGATATCCCCGGCGTGCCATCCGGCGGTGGGGCATCGAGTTTGAATCAGGTGTTGTCGCATATCCGCAACGTCGATGCGATCGTGCACGTGGTGAATTGCTGGGGTGAGCAGGATGCTGCGTCAGACATTGCGTCGATGGAGGCTGAACTCATACTCGCCGATCTGGTCGTTGCGGAGGGCGCTGTTGACAAGGCTGCGCGGGCTACGCGGAGCGGCGACGCCGATGCCAAGAAGCGACTGTCCGTTCTGGAGCGGGTGCAGGAACTCCTGAGCGACGAGCGGCCGGTCCGGTCCGGCGATTGGGATGAGGGCGAGCGAGCTATTTTGAAGTCCTACGGGTTCATGTCCGCCAAGCCAGTCTTGTTGGTCGCCAACGTCGGTGAAGACGATGTGGAGGGTCAATCCGAGGCGGCCAAGGCGGTGCAGGCGGCGGATGTAAATACGGTCACCGTATGCGCCACGATCGAGTCGGAGATCTCCGAAATGGAATCGGCCGACCGGGCGGACATGCTTGCATCGATGGGCATCGAGCGTCCCGCGATCGGTGTACTCGCCGCTGCCATGAACGAGGTGCTCGGCCTGTCGACTTTTTACACAGCGGGCGAGAAGGAAGTTCGCGCCTGGTCGATTCCTCGCGAAGTGTCCGCCCCGGATGCGGCCGGAACGATTCACAGCGACATCCAGCGAGGGTTCATTCGGGCCGAGTGCTATCACTGCGATGATCTGTTCGAACTCAAGAGCGAGAAGGCGATCAAGGAGGCAGGCAAACTTCGCAGCGAGGGAAAGGGGTATGCGATGCAGGATGGGGATGTGGTGCACTTTCTCTTCAATGTGTGATTGTGCAGGTTCCTCGAAAGCACATCTACCACCACGAGTTCACGCGGGGTTGGTAGCATCAGGATACTTACAGTTTTCAGAATTTACGGAGGCATGATATGAATTGCAAACTCCTGTTTACTTTGGCAATGAGTATGGTTCTATTGGTTGGTTGTGAGGACAGCGAACCAGAGGTTGCTGAAAGCAAATCAGAGGCTGGAGGGCTCAAGTTGTCCAGGTTGCATCAACGCTGTATGTTGCCAGAGGCTTCGATGTCTCAAGTTCAGGAGTACTTGAGGCTTGGCGGTGATGTTAACAAGGAGGGTTTTGACGGCAGCACTCTGCTGGAGGTGCACGTAAAAA
>DOVP01000065.1:0-338 GCA_003520025.1 Phycisphaerales bacterium | reverse complement strand
GAGGTGCACGTAAAAAACGGAAGTCCAGAAATGATTTCGGTGCTGATCGAGGAAGGTGCTGATGTCAATGGGAGGAATGTAGATGCGATTCCGCTGGTGTTGGCAGCGGGAGACAACCCCAATCCCGAAGTGATCTCAATGCTGATCAAGAAAGGTGCTGATGTCAATTCAAAGACTAGAAGTGGCAGCACTCCGCTGATGTTTGCAGCGCAATACAACCAAAATTTCGAAGTGATTTCAGTGCTGCTTGATGCAGGTGCTAATGTCAAGGTGCCGGATGAAAGTGGCAATACTCCGCCGATGCTGGCAGCAAAACACAACACCAACCCCGAAGTGCT
>DOVP01000119.1 GCA_003520025.1 Phycisphaerales bacterium | reverse complement strand
TCCGGGGGTGTTTCCGGGGGTGGTGTTGCTCATGAATCCCGCTCCCTGTGTTGCCAAACCATTGAACACGAAACAAGACCCTGACGCTACTGCCGGGCGCCGAGATAGACGTCATATCTCACTTGCCGCCCAGGGAAGACGAGGTCGGGCTCAGCAATTGCCGGGCCATCTGATGGGCGCTTGACTACGACGCGGGTCGCCCGATCTCTGGCCGCCGCAAGCAATGTCTGGTCGTCTCCGGGGTCCACGAGTGCCTGAAGCACTTGCGCGGGCTTCTTGGGCAGGGCCGAGCGACTGCGGCGACCCGTGAACATCGGATCCAAATACACCACATCAGCCTCCATGGTCGGAAGCATCGACGTGGCATCGCCGCAGTGAAACTCCAGTTGTCCACTCAGCATGTCCTGCAATTCATCACACCGCGCTGCATCGCGAAGTGAGAGATCCAGCGCCGCAGCGAGAAATGGATCACGCTCGATTCCAATCACCTGCCACCCCATGCACGCAAGCAGCGACGCGTCGTGTCCAAGACCCGCCGTGGCGTCGATGACCACCGTTGCTTTTGATCCGATTGCCCGACCAAGTGGTTGCTTCCGTGACAGGTTGCCCGCACCGGTCCTTCGATCGAGCCCACGAAATGAGAGTGGCATTCCATGGCGACGAGCGTGGATGTCCCACAACTCCTCACGGTCCTCAAACAGGACGATTCGGTACTCATCATCCACGATGGGATCGCTGCTGTGTTTGGCGCCGCTCAAGGCCGCCATCTCAGCAGCCTCTGTGACGCGATCTGGACACCTGCTTTGCACGCTTCGGATGGCCATGTTGTGGCGATCGTAGCAGGCGACATACACTGGCCCATATGAACCGACACGCACTCCAGATCATCGCGTCGCTGCTTGTACCCGCCGCCTTGGCATCCACGGGCTGCGCTTCCAAGCAGCCCACCATCAACCACGTCGTACTCTTCGATCTCAAGGATGATTCCGAGCAGAAAGCGCTCGTTGCCGACTGTGATCGTCTGCTGCCAAGCATCCCGGAGGTCGCCTCGTATTGGTGCGGTGTCCATGGTGATTATGGACGCTCTGGTGTTGATTCGGACTATGACGTCGCTTTGTGTGTCGGCTTCGTGAGGGATGAGGATTATGCGAGTTACCTCATCCACCCCGCCCATGTGGAACTGGTCACAGAGTGGAAGCCGAAGTTCGAGTGGATTCGCATTCATGACGTTGTTGATGCGTCGCACTGAGGGTCCTGCACTACAATGGGCGGGATCATGAGCACGACCAAGGCACATCGTGAGGGCGCCAGAGCCCGCAAACGCAAACAAGGATGGCGAACCGCCGAAGGAAGCGACATCCATGAGTTGTATGAGCTGTCGGTTCAGGATCCGGACAACGAGATCGACATCATCAAACAGATCTGGAATGAGCAGCGAGGCAGAACCTGCAAATCGGTCCGCGAGGACTTCTGTGGAACTGCTGCTGTTGCAATTCGGTGGGTTCGGGAGTGCGAAAGCCACACCGCCATTGGTGTCGACCTTGATGGTGATGTGCTGGATTGGGCCAGGGCCAAGGCTGCCGAACTACTTGATGTTGACCAAGCCAAGAGGTTGACACTGCTCAAGGGTGATGTGTTGTCGACTACGACCGACCTCACTGAGTGCCTGCTCGCCCACAACTTCTCCTATTACATCTTCAAACAACGATCTCAGGTTGTTGATTACTTCCGAACTGTATTTGGTGAACTTGTAGATGATGGTCTCTTTATTCTCGATGCCTATGGAGGAAGTGACTCCTTTGTGGAGATGGAAGAAGAGCGGAATATGGATGGGTTCACCTATGTCTGGGATCAGCACAAGTACGATCCAGTCACGGGCGATGTCGTCAACCACATTCACTTCAGATTCCCTGATGGAACCAAGATTGATCGCGCCTTCACTTATGAGTGGCGTCTTTGGACCATTCCTGAAATCCGGGAGATGCTCTTGGAGGCTGGTTTCAAGAAAGCGATGGTGTATTGGGAAGGCACCGACGAAGAGACCGAGGAGGGAGATGGTGAGTGGACCGTTGTTGAACAAGGTGAAGCCTGCGAGGGCTGGATCGCCTATGTGGTCGGGGTGAAATAGGTCATGGCCATCTTTGACATCATTGGTATTGATTCTCACCTTACGGACCTGCTTGGAACCGAATTGGAAGAAGTTTCTCGAATCTTCGAGACGCAACTCGCCAGTGAATTCCCACCGGTCAACACTTTGTCGGTCCATGTCGCCCGTTATCGCGGAAAGATGCTTCGGCCGATTCTGGTGCTGCTCTCTGGTCTTGCTGTTGGTAGAGACGATGAATCATCCACCTTGAGCGATGAACATCGCACGGTCGCGGTTGTGGCCGAGATGATTCATATGGCGACACTCGTTCATGATGATGTGCTCGATGAATCGCCTGTCCGCCGCAACGGAGCAACTGTCAACTCACTGCATGGAAATGAAATGGCGGTCATGCTTGGTGATTATCTGATTTCCAATGCCTTCCACCTGTGTTCGACCCTTGGCAAACCGGAAGTCAATTTGAGACTTGGAAAGATCACCAACACGCTCTGTGAGGGTGAAATCGTCCAGTTGCACCACCGTGAAGATCTTGAGTTGACCGAAGAACTCTACTTCACGATCGTCACCAGAAAGACCGCCTCGCTCATCGGTGCCTGTTGTGAATTAGGGGGCCTTATGAGCCAGGCTGATCGGGCGACCCAGATCGCCCTTCGGAAATTTGGTGTCGATGTCGGGATTGCCTTCCAGATCACCGATGACCTGCTTGATCTCACGGCAGACCAGGGTGATGTTGGGAAGACGACTGGTCGAGATCTTGATATGGGAAAGTTGACGCTGCCGCTTATTCGTGCCCTCCAACACGGTGATGAGTCGAGCCGCCGCACCATTACCGCGCTCGTCCATGATCGTTGCCATGCACAACTCCGAGAACGTCTGCAGGACGAGGGGTGGTTTGACTCGGCTGAAATGACGGCAATCGACTTGGTCGCATCAGCCCGCCGACATCTCGATGTGTTGCCGGAGAATCAGGCCACCACTACGCTTCATCTCCTTGCCGACGCCGTTGTTGCCCGCAAATTCTGACCCCCCGACTACCGCTGCCATGATCCCCAAGCGCCCACACCTTCGCGAACGACTCGGTTTCTTGTATTGCCCGCCGTGGCGTATTCAGGGTTCCAGTGTGGCCGGTGAAAGCACTGTTGTGCAGGTTCCAGAACTCGACGTTGTGTTTGATCTGGGGTCGTGCCCGCGGATCGCTCTTTCCTCACCACTTGCGGCCATCAGCCATGGACACATGGACCATGTCGGTGGCTTGCCATATTGGTTCAGCCAGCGGGTCTTCCAGAAAATGGGGGTTGGCCGCTGTGTGTGCCCAAAGCGGTTGGAGCGTCCGCTCATGGACATGATGGCTACCTGGTCACCCATTGAAAATCAGGACACCCCCTACCAGATCCATGGCATGGAACATCTGGAGGAGGTTGATCTCAAGCCCAACATCCGGCTTCGCGCAATCGAAATGTTGCACGCGACGCTCTCACTGGGCTATGTGGCCATGGAATATCGCAGCAAGTTGAGACCCGAACTCAGTGGGTTGCCGCAATCTCGCATCCGAGAACTCAAGGAACAGGGTGAGTCAATCACTTATGACCTAGAGATCCCCTTGTTGGCATATACCGGCGATACTCAGACATGCGCAAACCTGTTTCGTGACGAGTTTTGTAAAGCACGGGTAGTCCTGACCGAATGCACCTTTTTTGATCCAGATCATCGAGACCGAGCCGCTGTTGGCCGCCACTTGCATGTTGAGGACCTGCCAAAGCTGTTGGAGGCCTGGGAAGCTCGAGATGTCATCTTGCTACATGGATCCCGTCGAACAAGTCTAGAACTGGCCAGAATGCGGGTTGATGAGGTTCTTGGTGAAGATCAGGCTGCCCGAGTGCACATGCTCATGGATCACCGCCGAAATCGGATTCGGTACGACCAACAAATTGCAGAGACAGAACAATCCTCCAAACAG
>DOVP01000261.1:5405-6390 GCA_003520025.1 Phycisphaerales bacterium | reverse complement strand
CCGATGCCGGCCGCAGCACCGCCGCCACCTGCCGAGGAGCCCGCCCCCGGCCCCGCCCCCGGCCCCGCCCCCGCCCCCACACCACCAACTCCGCCAAGTGTGCTTGATTCGGCCGCCACACTCATTCGCAATGACGACCTTGTTGAAGCCAGGGCGATGCTCAGCGAGTCCCTTCGCAGCCGCGAACTTTCCAAGACCGAAGCGGAGCAAATCCGCGGCACCCTCGCCGTCCTGAACAATGGCATGATTTTCGGCCCCGAGGTCACTCCTGGCGATCCCTTCACTCGCCTCTATGAAATCAAGCCCGGCGACGCGCTCTCCCGCATCGCCAATCGCGAAGGCATCAAGACAAACTGGCGGTTTCTCCAGCGGATCAACGGCATCGCCGACCCGAGCCGCATTCGCGCAGGGCAGCGGATCAAGGTGGTGCAAGGCCCATTCCACGCAGAGGTCGACAAAAAAGCACACCGCATCGACATCTGGCTCGGAGAGGGCGAAGAAGCGGTGTTCGTCCGCAGCCTTCCGGTGGGCCTTGGCGAATTTGACTCGACACCGCAGGGTGGATTTCGTGTCCGCCGCGGCGGCAAGATGGTCAATCCGAGTTGGACCAACCCCCGGACTGGCGAGCGGTTTGCCGCCGCCGACCCGAACAATCCCATCGGTGAATTCTGGATCGGTCTCGATGGCATCGACCCGCACAACCTGCAAGAGCAGGGCTTCGGCATCCACGGCACCATCGAGCCTGACTCGATTGGGCAGGACCGCTCCATGGGCTGCGTACGTCTGGCCGATGGCGACATCGACTTGGTGTACGAGATGCTCACCGAGGGCAACAGCGTGGTGCTGGTTCGCGAGTGAGCCGCTCGGGTATCGCCTTCTTGTCGCTGAGAAGAATCAACTCGTTGCCGTGTTCTCCGCGGCGGCGTATGACTTCCTCTCAGACAGCCACGACACATCCAACCTGGCGGTCGTGTGGATCGGCGGG
>DOVP01000261.1:0-5091 GCA_003520025.1 Phycisphaerales bacterium | reverse complement strand
TCGTGTGGATCGGCGGGTACCGATGGCACGATCTGGCACCTGTGGCACACACCGACAGTGGGGCACGACACTCCAGTGAGAAACCGGTCGTAGAAGCCTCCGCCGCGACCGAGGCGACCACCTGTTGCATCAAACGCGAGTCCCGGTACAAGCACGAGCGTGAGTTCCTCGGATGGCAGCAGCACGGGGTCCTGCGGTTCACGAATACCGTGGTCGCTGACGAGAAAGGAAGTCTCATCGAGCGAGTTCACTTCGGCTGCCTGCATCGTGCGGGCCTCCCAGTTGCTCACCGGCGAGGCGAGGCGACCGCCGGCATCGAACCATCGTCGCATCGCGGGGGTCGGGTCGACTTCGTCGGGCAACGGCATGAATCCCATCAAGATCGCGCCGGGCATGAACGCCCCTTGCAGGAGCCCGCCATCGGCCCACAGCGCTTCGCAGAGCCGCTCGCTTCCGCCGGCCCGATCCACAGCATCGAGCGCCGCCAACGCCTGCCGAGCATCCGCCCGCATCGCCTGCTTGCGATCGCTCACGCGTCGTCCTCTTTCAGCCGCTCCTTGATCGTGGCCTCAAATCCATGGTCGGTGGGCGTGTAGTACTTCGGCGGTTCGCTTCCAGGATTGATGTTGTTCATGGCCGCAGCAGCCTCGGCATCGTCGTGCGCGTAGATGTAGTCTTTGCCGTAGCCAAGTTCCTTGGCGCCGCGGGTCTGCCCGCTTCGCAGATGCAGCGGCACCTCGACCCCCGGAAGAGCGCGTACTGCGGCGCGGGCGTTCCAAATTGCGGTGGCGGACGCATTGGACTTGGGGCATGTGGCCAGATACACCACGAGTTCAGAGAGCGTCAGTTCTGCTTCGGGCAGTCCGATTCGCTCCACGATGTCCCACGCTGCTGCGGCCATTTGCACAGCCTGTGGTGAGGCGAGGCCGACATCTTCGCTCGCCAGAATCGCCAGTCGTCTGCAGATGAACCGCGGGTCTTCCCCAGCCTCGAGTAGCACAGCGAGCCAGTGAATGGATGCATTCACATCACTGGCGCGAACACACTTGATCAGCGCGCTGGCAAGGTCATAGTGCTGGTCACCCTGCCGATCGAAGCGGCGACCCCGCGCGCCGATCGCCTGCTCGGCAACGTCGGTCGTAATCGTGTCATCGGCGACGAGGTGGGAGGCGAGTTCTAGGGCCGCCAGTGCTCGCCTCGCATCCCCTTCGCACCGATCGGCGAGCATCTCGATGGCTTCGGTCGAGATGTCACATCGCAGCAGTTCATCCGTATCAACTGCCCGCCGGAGCAGCACCTCGATGTCGGGCGGTTCCAGCGTATGGAGTTGCAGCACGGTGGCTCGGCTGATGAGGGCGTCGTTGACGGTGTAGTAGGGATTCTCCGTGCTCGCCCCGATGAGCGACACAATGCCCCGCTCGACATCGCCGAGCAGCACGTCCTGCTGACTCTTGGAGAAGCGGTGGATCTCGTCGAGGAAGAGGATTCCAGGCGGGCCGCCATCGGCAATTCGCCGCCGCGAGCCCTCCAGCACTTCCCGGATCTGTTTCACCCCGATGGTGGCGGCGTTGGCAGCGGTGAACGGGCGTTCGCATTCGCGGGCGAGCACTTCGGCAATGGTCGTTTTTCCAGTTCCCGGTGGTCCCCACAGGATGAGTGATCCAAGGTGTGGGCTGGCGATCAAGCCACGCAGCAGCCCCGTGGGGCCGACGAGGTGCTGCTGTCCCACAACCTCATCGAGGCAGGTCGGCCGCATTCGAGCCGGCAACGGCCGCGCCCCATCGAGCCGCTGCTGAACGTCATCTGACCAGAGGTGCATGGATGAAGCGTAGCAAGCAGAGGCCCGGATACCACACGTGGCCTCTTAAGCAAGAACAACTCTTTGGCATGTATCCCTCGCCGGTACCAGCCCCCTACAATACCCCCCATGTGTGGAATCGTCGCCTACATCGGCTCGGAGGAGGCCAAGCCGGTCCTTCTGGAGGGACTGAAACGGCTTGAGTACCGCGGCTACGATTCGGCCGGTATCGCCATGCTCAACAGCGGGCTACACGTTGCCCGGACGGTCGGTCGCGTGCGGGTGCTGGAGCAGAAGATCGACGGTGACGATCACTTCAGCGGCACGATCGGCATCGCCCATACCCGCTGGGCCACCCACGGGGCGGTCACGGAGCAGAACGCCCACCCTCAGCGAGATGACGCCAAGACCGGCCACGGCATCATGCTCGTGCACAACGGCATCATCGAGAACTACCAGTCGCTTCGCACCTATCTGGCGGATCGCGGCCACGTCTTCGCTTCTGAAACCGATACCGAGGTGCTCACGCACCTGATCGGCGAGTTGTACGAGGGCGATCTCGCCGCAGCCGTCCGTGGGGCGCTGCGCGAGGTTGAAGGTGCCTATGCCATTGCGGTCATCTGTGAAGAAGAGACCGACGTACTTGTTGCTGCGCGGCGCGGGTCACCCTTGCTCATTGGAGTCGGCGAGCACGGGTACATCGTCGCTTCCGACGCGCAGGCCATCGTCGGCCACACCAATCGCGCCGCCGAGATCGACGAAGACATCGTGGCCCGCATTACTCGCGACGCTTTCCATACGGCCACTCTTGAGAACGTCGAGGTCACGCCGCAACTGCGTGAACTCGAAGTCACGCTCGAGGAGATCGAACTCGGCGATTACGACCATTACATGATGAAGGAGATCATGGAGCAGCCACAGGCGATTCGCCGGTGCCTGCGGGGCCGTGTCAACGCCAGAGACGGCGAAGTCATACTCGGCGGCCTGAGCGATCGCGCTCGCGAACTCATCAGGTGTCGCCGCGTGGTCTTCCTCGGCCAGGGCACGGCGCTGCACGCCGGGATGATCGGCGAGTACCTCATCGAAGACCTCGCCAAGGTGCCGGCCGAGACCGACTTTGCAAGTGAGTTCAGGTACCGCAACCCGATCATCGAGGACGGCACCGTTGTGGTGGCGGTCAGCCAATCGGGCGAGACGGCCGACACGCTTGCGGGTGTGCGGGAAGCGGGAGAACGCGGCGCGCTGACGCTCGGGATCATCAACGTGGTCGGCTCCTCGATTCCTCGCATGACCGACGCGGGTGTGTACACGCGCGTCGGGCCTGAGATCGGTGTTGCGTCTACCAAAGCCTTTCTCGGTCAGGTCACGGCGGCGGTGATGTTTGCGGCCTTCCTTGGCCGCAGGCGATTCCTCTCGAACTCACAGACCATCGATCTGCTGCGCGAACTCGAGGCGATCCCGGACAAACTCGAACGGGTCTGCGGACTCGGCGAAGTCGCCAAGGCTGTCGCAGAGCGGTACGTGGGCCGCGACAACTGGCTCTTCCTCGGCCGCGGATACAACTATCCGGTCGCCCTTGAGGGGGCGCTCAAGTTGAAGGAACTCTCGTACATCCACGCCGAAGGCATGCCGGCTGCCGAGATGAAGCACGGTCCGATCGCGCTCATCGACGAGGGCATGCCCGCCGTCTTCATCGCTACGCGAAGCAGCCAGTACCGCAAGGTGCTCTCGAACATCGAAGAGGTGAAGTCACGTGGGGCGCACGTCATTGCCGTCGCGACCGAAGGCGATGACGAGATCAAGACGATCGTGGATGAAGTGTTCTTCGTTCCCGATACGGCGGAACCACTGCAGCCGCTCCTGACCATCGTGCCGCTGCAACTGCTGGCCTATCACGCGGCGCTTTTGCGTGGGCACGATGTGGACAAACCTCGCAATCTCGCCAAGAGTGTGACGGTGGAGTGATCGCTGCGACGCACTGGCGGATTGCTCCCGACCACGAACTTGATCTGTCAACTCCACAGATCATGGGCATCCTCAATGTCACACCGGACTCATTCAGTGATGGGGGCCGACACAATAAACCCGCCGACGCGGTCGCTCATGCAGAGCGCATGGTGGGGGAGGGGGCCGCGATCATCGACATCGGCGGAGAATCGACCCGCCCCGGCGCCGAGCGAGTCGCCGCTGGCGAACAGATTCGCCGGGTCGTCCCGGTGATTGAAGCGATCCGTTCCCGCACCGATATCCCGATCAGCATCGACACGACGCTCGCGACGGTAGCCGAGGCGGCGTTGGATGCGGGCGCAAATATCATCAACGACGTGTCGGCCGGTACCGAGGACGAGGCGATGTTGCCGCTTGCCGCTCAGCGAGGATGCGGCATCGTGCTGATGCATCGTTTGTGTCCGCCGGAAGAGGACTCATGGAGCGACCAGTACACGAACGACCCGGAGTACGACGGGGACGTCGTGGGGTCTGTTCTGGCCTGGCTGTTCGTTCGCGCCCTTGTCGCCATCGAGGCAGGGGTGCATCCATCGGCCATCTGCCTTGATCCGGGCCTCGGATTTGGCAAGACCGTGCAGCAGAACTGGCAGTTGATCGCGGGCAGCGAGCGGTTTGCCGCGATCAATTATCCGGTGCTCGCCGCATCGAGTCGCAAGTCCTTTCTTGCTATCCCAGCTGGGGCAGCGCGGCCCGAGCAGCGGGAGCCGGTCTCTCTCGCGGTGACGGCAATGCAGTATGCAGCGGGCCTTCGACTCTTCCGGGTACACGATGTGTCAGCCCACCGGCACGTCTTGGAGCAACTCGGCTGAAGGAGTTCGGCCGTTTCGCTACAATGCCATCTTCCCCAGTTCCCCAGGAGGGTGCCCACGATGGCCAACGACGCAGTAATGACCTTCACCGATGATTCTTGGGATCAGGACGTGCTTCAGAGCGACGTCCCGGTGCTTGTGGACTTCTGGGCCGAGTGGTGCCAGCCCTGCAAGATGCTCGGTCCGACGATTGACGAACTCGCCATCGACTACGACGGCAAGGCCAAGGTCGGCAAGATGAACATTGACGACTACAAGCAGATCCCAGTATCGCTTGGTGTCATGTCCATTCCCACGGTGATGGTGTTCAAAGGCGGCCAGATGGTCAAGAACATGGTCGGCATCAACTCCAAGCAAGCCTACTCCGAGGCACTCGACGCGGCGATGTAGGGGCGGCAGCGAGCCTGCTACAATTCCGCGTTCAACTCAGGGGCCGTAGCTCAGTTGGGAGAGCGCCTGCATGGCATGCAGGAGGTC
>DOVP01000028.1 GCA_003520025.1 Phycisphaerales bacterium | reverse complement strand
CTTCATCGCTTCGTCGTGAACGAAGACGTCGAGATACTGAAAGAGCGGGTTCTCATCGGGGTCGATGATGCCCGGATCGGTCGGCTGGCGGCTGTCTTGGCCGGTGTAGATCTTGCCGATCTTCTTCTTGACCTGCTTGGCCGAATCAATGACGTGAATCGTATTGTCGAGCGACTTGCTCATCTTGTTCTGCCCGTCCGTGCCGACAAGGCGACCGATCTTGCCGACATCTGCAACTGGAATCGGAAACACGCCGCCGAGTGATTCGTGGTCCTCATCGAGCGCCTTGTCGGGAACACCGCAATACATCTTGTTGAAACGGCGAGCAACTTCACGGGTGAGTTCCAGATGCGGCACCTGATCTTCGCCGACCGGCACACTGTGCGCTCGAAACGCCAAGATGTCCGCTGTCTGCCCGACGGTGTAGAGCGGGAAGCCAAACGAGTAGTTGTCCGCGAGTCCCTTGACGGTAAGTTCGTCTTTCAGCGTCGGGTTCCGCATCACCCGGTTGAAAGGCAGCAGCATTGCAAAGAGGTAGGTGAGTTCAGACAACGCGGGAACTTCACTCTGCAGAAAGATGGCCGCCTTCTCGGGATCAATGCCCATGGCGAGCGCATCGCGGGCGACTTCGATGCAATCGCGGTGTACCTCCTGCGGGGCGTTGGCCCTTGTGGTGTAGGCATGCAGGTTGGCGATCAGAAAGTAGCAGTCGTGGGTGTCCTGTAACTCGACCCGCCGCCTGACCGAGCCAACCCAGTGGCCAATGTGGAGGTTGCCGGTGGGCGTATCGCCGGTGAGGATGCGGTGGGCGTGGCTCATGGAGGACAGAGGATACGAAACAGTGAGCCCTCGCGGGATCCCTTCTGGATCACATCACGAAGACCAGATTTCCGGCATTGAACACCATGTGCATGGTGATCGAGGCCGTCAAGCGACCCGTTTTGGCATACGCCCAGCCGAATCCCAGCGACAGTACGAACAGCCCTGCCAGGCCGTGTGGATCGACCGCCCCGACATGCATCGCCGTGAACACCAGGCTCGCCAGCACGACCGACTGCCATGGGGCTCCGCAACTGAACAATTTGGCTCGCCGAAACGACTCCTGCAGCAGGCCGCGGTACAAGATCTCCTCGATCACCGCCGGAAACACGATGACCGAGGCTGCCATTCCCAGCCTGATTGCCGTGGATGGCTCGGCCTCGAACTGCCGCAACAACTCGTGCGCCATGGTGGATGGTGGGTCTCCAGTCAATGACTGCCACAGCATGCCTGCGATGCCGGCGGCTGCGAGGGTCATGGGCCAAAACAGCAGCAAACCGACCAGTCCCACCAGCCCCGCGTAGAGACGGCTGTGGCGGCGGTCTGGACATACGACGCCGCGGCGAGGCATTCGGCGGGTATCCCCGGGCATCGGCGGATCAACCACCGCCCGCACCCAGGGGAGGCAGCATGCAGCAGCAAGTTGTCCACCCCAACTTGCGAGCATGACCGGCAGCAGTTCGCCGAGCGTGGGTGAATCCGCGGGATCGATGCCCATCACGACGGCGACCACGCCCCCCGCCACCGCGCCGGCAAGAACCGCCAACACAAATGTCAGTACTCCCGCACCGGGTCCGAACCGCCAAGGCCGCACGGGTACCCGCCTGAGCCGCCCCCAGCCCGATCCGGCAAAGATGGCCGCTGCGATTCCACCTGCCACGAAGGCCCAGAGCGGCATTCCTGTAGCCGGATCTATCGTTTCTGGTGCGGTCAGTTCGGTCGGCGCGGCTATAGTCGCTCCCCACGCCCCACCGGCCGGTACCACCATGAGCACGCCCATCACCCTCCAAACCATCGTCGAGCACAAGCGGAACGAGGTCGCATCGCGGCAATTGGAGTGCTCGCTCGAGCACTTGCAGAAGAAGGTGGCAGACGCTCCCCCGCCCCGCAACTTCTTCGCAGCGGTCTCAACCGGCAACGGGCCCGGCGGCATCAATGTCATTGCCGAAGTCAAGCGTCAAAGTCCCTCCGCAGGGGTCATCCGTGAGAAGTACGATCCTGTAGGCATCTCCCTACAGTACGAAAATGCAGGTGCCGTTGCGATTTCATGCCTCACGGATGAACGCTTCTTTGGCGGCTCACTCGACACGATCGCGGCAATCAAGGAAGCCGTCAGAATCCCCGTGCTCCGCAAGGACTTCCTGATCGACCACTATCAGATCTGGGAGGCCCGGGCTGCGGGCGCCGACGCGGTCCTGCTGATCTCAGAGTGCCTCTCCGAAGGTCAGCTCATGGACATGTTGATTCTGGCCCATGAACTGAATATGACGGCATTGGTCGAGGTCCACGACATGGAACATCTGCTGCGGGTTCGCAGACATGTGGGCTTCCCGCATCCCGGGTACATGCTGCTGGGAATCAACAACCGCGACCTCGCCACCATGACGACCGACGTTGGCCACACCATTCGAATGCTCGAACTGGTCGAGGATCACTGCGACATCCTCGTAACCGAGTCCGGCATCAAGACGCCAGGGGACATCGAACGGATGATTCGACACGGCGTTCGCCGCTTCTTGGTCGGCGAGACCCTGCTGAAGCATGAGCGGCCCGGTGATGCGCTTCGGGAACTCGTTGGCACGCCTTGGGAGTAGAGGGATCGCCGGGTCGGTATGCTTTGTTCCATGCCACTGGTTGATCTCACCCGCGCCGGAACGATTGTCACCGCCGAATTCAATCGGCCCGAGAAGCACAACGCGCTGTCGCCTGAACTGATTGAGGCATTGCACGTCGCGCTCGATGAACTCGAACAGGATCGGGACATGCGGGTACTCATTCTCGGCGGTCGAGGCAAGTCGTTCTGCGCTGGTATGGATCTACGTGGTGTGCTTGAGGACGTTGATGCCATGGGGGATATGCTCAGCGGGCTCGGCCGCGCCACATGGCGGCTGCGTCAACTGCCTGTTCCAGTCATCGCGCGCATACAGGGTGCCGCCATCGGCGGTGGATGTGGATTCGCCGCAGTTGCTGATCTGGCCATAGCACATCCCGAAGCCAAACTCGGATACCCGGAAGTCGGCCTTGGAATCTGTCCGGCCGTCGTTGCGCCGTGGCTCGTCCGCAAGATCGGCGCCGGCCCGGCTCGGGCCATGCTGCTGCAGGGTGGCACCATGGACGGGGTGGCTGCACTGAACAACGGCTTGATCGACCAACTCGTTGAGCGGTCCGACCTTGAGCGGCTCACGATGGACTTGGCCGAGACGCTTGCAAGCGGCGGCCGCCACGCCATGGCCGCCACCAAGGCTTGGCTCAACGAGTTGGAAGGCTCGGTCCCGCTGGAACTCCTGGAGCGAGGCGCCATCTTGTCAACCGAAGTCATCGCCGGCGATGAGGCTCAAACGCGGCTCAAGAAGCTCTTTTCGGGGTAACTGAGGCTCCAAGAGAAGCGTTCTTCTTGTTATCATGGGTGATCTCGCCAAAGGGGACCCTGTGGTCTCTGTTATGGCTTGAGGAAGGGCCAAAAGCCCGCTTGAGCCGCCGTGATCGCCGCCCGAAGGCGTGAAAGCGACGACGACATTTCAACCCCGGGAAGGCCCGCCGGGCTCGCGCAGCACTCGTTGCGACCCGCGCCGCCTCCACCCACCAGACGGATCTCAGGAGCACTCTCCACACCATGACCGCCATCTCCCCCACCACGACCTTTCCGCTCGATCGCGCCGCTGATGGCAGTGTCGTCCTGTGGCTTGAAGCACCACACCAAAGTGTTGTGGTCCTCGATCGTTCGATGATCGCTCGGCTTGATGCCACGATCGACGAACTCGAGTCCGATCCACCATCACTGCTGATCGTACGGAGCCGCGATCAGCGGGTCTGGGTTGCAGGTGCCGACCTCAAAGAGATCAGCGCTCTCAGCGACGAGCAACTTGACGCCTATCTCGCCGAAGGCCAGCGTGTCTTCGGCCGCCTTGCCGCTCTGCCTTTCCCTGTCATCGCCGCTGTCTGCGGCGCCACGCTCGGCGGAGGGCTGGAACTGGCAATGCACTGTCACGGCATCGTCGCCTGCAAGCAGTCGATGCGCGGCAAGCCCTACCCGATCGGCCTGCCAGAAGCCTCGCTCGGCCTCTGCCCGGGATGGGGCGGAACCCAGTTGCTGCCCGCCCGCGTCGAGCCGAATCTCAGCGTTCCCGCCATTGCTTCAGGCATCCCCTTCCTGAGCGAGTCCATGCCCGAAGGACTGTGCGACATGCAGGTCGAGAGTGCAGACGATCTGGAAGATGCCAGCCGCACGCTGGCCGCTTCATTGAACCCGTCCGACCTCCCCCGCACCATCGCCTGCTGCGATGAGGAGATGCTCCTTGCTGAGGTCGACCACATCCGACACGCCATGGAGGCCGAGGAAGCAGCCAAGGTCGTGGCTCACTGCATCGCCACCGGCGTCAAGGACGGCCTCGCCGCCGGACTCGACATGGAACGCGAAGGACTCGTCTCCCTTCGAAACACCGAACACACCACACGTCTGTTACAGGCCTTTCTGGCAAAGAACGCCTAGCGCCAGAAACAACCTCTTGGAATCCACCGGAGTGCACTGATGAGTACCAAGCCCTCTCTCGCCGATAGCCTCAAGAACGTCGACGCCCGAGACATCAAGCAGATCAAAGCAGCCGAAGAGATGCTCGGTCCCGAGCCCGAAGAGATGGGCTTCTGCAAAAACCTCTTTTGGGGCAACATCCTTGAGCGGGACGTGTTCCCGTATCCCGAAGCCTCCGCCGAAGAAACGGCTCGGTGCGATCAGATGCTCGCCGAACTCGATGACTACCTCGAGAACGAGCATCCCGCCAATGAGATCGATCGTACGCAGGAGATCCCTCACTGGGCACTCAGGCGGCTCTTCAAGATCGGCGTCATGGGCATGATCGCCCCGCAGGAGTACGGTGGTGGTGGGTTTGGTGTGACCAGTTACAACCGAGTACTCGAGCGAATCGGCCGCACCTGCGGCTCAACCGCTGTCGTGGTCTCCGCCCACCAGTCGATCGGCTGCGGAGCCGTCACGCTCTTTGGATCCGAAGAACAAAAGAAGTACTGGCTCCCGCGGATCTCCAATGACATGCTCAGCGCGTTCTGCCTGTCCGAGCCCAATGTCGGCTGCGATGCCGGAGGGCAGGAATCTCGCTGCGAAGTCAGCGAGGACGGCGAGTACTACATCCTCAACGGTGAGAAGAAATGGGCCACCTCCGCCGCCCTCTCAGGCATGTTCACCGTGATGGCCAAGCAGAAATTGGTCGATCCACGAACCGGCAAGGAGAAGGACAAGGTCACGGCGCTAATCGTGACGCCGGATATGGAAGGCATCGACATCTTCAGTTCGAACAGATCCAAGTGCGGCATCCGCGGTACCTGGCAGGCGCGGATTCGCTTCACCAACGTCAAGGTGCCCCGGGCCAACCTGCTCTACAAGGAGGGACAGGGCCTCAAGATCGCCTTGACCTGCCTGAACTATGGACGATGCACGCTCGCCGCCGGCATGGTTGGGGCCGGTGTGTCGGCCTACAAGCAGGCGCTCAAGTGGGCACAACTCCGATACCAGTTCGACCGACCCATCGGCGAGTTCGATCTCATTCGTGACCACCTTGCGCAGATGGCTGCCCAGTGTTATGCCATGGATGCCATGCTCTACATGACCACCGGACTCGTCGATCGCAGCGACGAAGACATCATGGTCGAGACGGCAATCTGCAAGGTCTTCTGCTCGGAGATGGGCTTCCGAACCTGTGACAGCGCCCTGCAGATCATGGGAGGCGAGGGCTACATGACCGAAGCCACGGTCGAGCGACTCTGGCGGGACTCCCGCATCAACCGCATCGTCGAAGGCGCCAACGAGGTCATGCACTCATTCATCTTCGCCTATGGCTCCAAGCAACTCGGTGAGTACATGCTCGGCGTCAAGGCAAATCCCATGAAGCACATGGGGGCCGCGATGAAGATCGGCATGCAACTCTTCCTCGGCGTTCGCCCACCGGCGCCGAAAATCACCAAGTTGCACCCATCGCTACGCCATCACGCGGACGAACTCGAAGCATTGACCCGTGAATTCAGCCATCAGGTCAAGATGGCCTTCAAGGATCACGGAGAAGATCTTGTCACGGCCCAAATGGTGCAGCGGCGGCTCAGTTGGTGCTCCGTCTGGCTGTTCGCCCTCACATCTGTTCTCTCCAAGTTCGACCGGGACATCCGCAATGGCCTTGATGGTGCTTCGCTTGAACACGATCAAGCAATCGTTGATCATTGCGTCGCCATGGCTGCCCACGAGATTCGCAGTGAGATCCGAGCCTTGCGAGATAACACCGACACCACGATGCAGCGATGCGCCGACGCGGCGTGGAGCGAATTGCCGTCGATGCCGCACGGCGACTACCACATCCCAGAACTAACTCCTGTCATGGAGGCCCGTGGAAAGGGCCGACCGGTCGATACCGAGAACATCCAACAGTTTGGCGGAGGTTCCATCGCCGCCGAATTCGAGCAGGTCTTCAAACAGGGAAGTTGATCCTGAGATCTCAGGAGGAGGGCACATCGTGCATGTATTCGGACAGATGATTGATCGGGGCCACGAGCGCGTGTGTTTCCATCGGGATGTCGACACTGGTCTCCGCGCCATCATTGCGATTCACTCGACCAAACTTGGCCCGGCCCTCGGCGGCACCCGCCGCTGGCACTACGCCACCGAGGAAGAGGCGATCTTCGATGTACTGCGGCTCTCCGAAGGCATGTCCTGCAAAGCGGCCTGCGCGGGGCTGCCCATGGGCGGCGCCAAGAGCGTCATCCTGCTGCCCGAGCACGGACATCCCATCACCGAAGCCGAAGCGCGTGCCATGGGCCGATTCGTTGATACGCTCTCGGGCGACTACATCGCGGCAGAGGACGTCGGCCTCAACCCACAATTCATCGACTGGATGGCGATGGAAACGGATCATGCCATGGGTGGCGAGACCGTCTCGACCGGCGGTGATCCCTCGCCCTTCACAGCCCAGGGCACCTTCAATGCGATGAAGGCATGCCTGCGGCATCGCGGGAAGGATCCAGATTTCGCCGGCCTGAGCGTCGCAGTACAGGGCCTTGGGCACGTCGGCATGGATCTCTGCCGCATCCTGCACGAAGAGGGCGCCTTGCTCACTGTGGCCGACATCGACGAAACACGCGTCGCAGAAGCCGTCGCCTCGTTTGACGCAAACGCGGTGGATGCCACGCACATCCTGCAGGCCAAATGCGACATTCTCGCCCCCTGCGCCCTCGGAGCGGTGATTGGGCCGGATGAAGTGCGTCGGCTCCAAACCGGTATTGTCTGCGGCGCCGCCAACAATATTCTCGTGGACCCTGCACGTGAGGGAATCTCGCTCGCCCAAGAGGGTGTCTTGTATGCTCCGGACTTCGTCGCCAACGCGGGCGGTCTGATCTGGCTGGCCGGATTGCATCTCGGGTACAGTCGTGAAGAACTGGATCGCCGCAATGAAGCCATTGAAGAGACGACTCTGGAGATCCTCGACGCCGCCGCCGATTGTCCCTCAACACATCACGCGGCCATTGCTGTAGCGGCATGCCGATTTGCGGCAGGACCAACCACCGGGAAGGAGTCCATGCATGCCAGTTGACTGCGCATTTGAGATCGCCATTGAACGGGTTTCGATCCTCGATGAACACGGCGTGTTTGATGAGTCGCTCGGACAGGGTCTCATCTCTGACGATGACGTGGAGAAGTTGTATCGCCACATGAGCATGTGCCGGCACTTCGACGAGATCGCCTTCAAATTACAGCGATCAGGCCGAATGGGAACCTACCCGGAAAATCGGGGACAGGAAGCCACCTCGCTCGGCGCCGCCTACGCGCTTGAAGACAAGGATTGGATGGTCACCTGCTACCGCGAGAATGCGGGACTGTTCTGGCGGGGTGTCGATCCCGAGAAGATTCTTCTGCACTGGATGGGCGATGAGCGGGGAAACAACATCCCCGTCCGCGCCACACCTCTGGCAATTCCGATCGGTACACAGATGCTGCACGCCGTTGGTTTGGGATGGGCATCGAAGTATCGCGGCGAGGACGGCATTGCCTGCACCTTCTTTGGCGATGGCGCCACAAGCGAAGGTGACTTCCATGAGGCGATGAACTTTGCAGCAAACCTCGACCTGCCAGTCGTGTTTGTGTGCCAGAACAACTCGTGGGCCATCTCCACACCGACCGCGATCAACTGCTCGGCCCCCACGCTTGCCCAGCGTGGCCTCGCCTACGGAATGCACTGCGTGCAGGTCGATGGCAATGACCTCTTTGCCATGGTCAAAGTCATTCGCGACGCCGCGTCCCGTGCCCGCACCGAGAGTCGGCCGACCTTCATCGAAGCAATTACCTATCGACTCGGCGATCATACGACAGCAGATGACGCCCGTCGTTACCGCGAGCAGGATGTCGTGGACGAATGGGCTGCGAAAGATCCCATGATCCGACTGCGGAAGTGGCTTGAGCAGCGGGATCTCTGGGACGAAGGCCGGGAGCAGGCCTTGCGAACGGAGAATGAGATCTATGTCAAGGATGTGGTCGAGCGGGCCGAAGGTATCGAGCCACCGACCACCGACGACATGTTCACCTGGATGTACTCGGAAACGCCCCCTGTACTCGATCTCCAGCGTCGCACACTTCGCACAAGCAGCCTCGGACAGGGCATTGACGGATCGGGTTCCTGACACAGGAAGGCATCGCACCATGGCAAACCTCACACTCGTACAGGCCATCAACCTCGCCCTGCTCCAGGAAATGGAGAAGGACGATCGTGTGATGCTGATGGGTGAAGACATTGGCGTCAACGGTGGTGTCTTCCGTGTAACCGAAGGACTGCATGAGCGATTCGGATCTCGTAGAGTCGTTGACACGCCGCTTGCTGAATCCGGCATCATCGGCACTGCCATCGGACTCGCGATGGGCGGCCTGCGGCCGATCCCTGAAATTCAATTCGAGGGTTTCCTTGCCCCCGCCTACGATCAGATCTGCACACACGCCGCCCGCATGCGGTCGCGGACTCGCGCAGGTCTCACTGCGCCGCTG
>DOVP01000217.1 GCA_003520025.1 Phycisphaerales bacterium | reverse complement strand
CTGCATGTCGAGTTCGCCGATGAACTTTCCGAGCCGCCTCGGGGCGAACATGCCGACCGCTTGCCTCGCGTAGTACTCACAGAAGTCGATTGCCTCGCACACATCGCCGTCGGCCTCCCGCCAGGTCTTTCCCGCTTCGCGGATCATGACGCCAGCGAGCGTGTCCCGCCGTGAACGCATGATGTTGGCGCACCGATGCAGCATGGCCGCCCGCTCGGCGGCAGGCGTATCTCGCCACGCGGGGAAGGCCTTCGAAGCGGCGTCAAGGGCGGCGTCCGCCTGCTCGATCGTCGCATCGATGGCAACCGAAGGCACCGTCGCTGCCTCAATCGCCTTGCCGAACGCCTCCCGTTGATCCGACTGCGCAAAGTCTCGAAATGGCTCAGTGAAGAATGGTCGCCCGCCGCCGAGTCCTTCCACGGCTGCTGAGAGCGCGTGCCGCTCGGGTCCCTCCTCGATTCTCGCAATGCCCGGATCGGTGGCCGGATCTTCGCCGTGTGGGGGGGCCAGTTGCACTTCCGGGGGGATCGAGCCGACCGAACTGCCCCGCAGCCATGACTCGTTCGACGTGTTCTCGAGCAGCCGCCGGACAAGATAGGCCATGCCCGGAATCATCTCACCGACGGGCACATACTCACGTAGCCGCATCCCGCGATTGACGGCGACAGCTTTGAGTTGATCCGCCATGCCGTGCAGCATCTGCAGTTCGATGGCTTCTTTCGGCAGGCCACGCTGCTCCAGCAGTGCCATCGCCACAGCGATCGATCGGAGGTTGTGAGAGCCGAGCGCCAATTTGACGCCGCCTTCGCCAGAGCTCGTTGGTATGGCATCGATAAAGGCCGCCGTCATGCGCTCGAAGCACGCGTCCGTGTCACGTTTGCGTGACCAGACCGGCACGGGCCAGCCGTGCATCTCCGCCTCGATGGTTTCGGCGTCCCAGTAGGCGCCCTTGACGAGGCGGACCGTGAACTGCCGCCCCTTGCGGCGGGCCCAGTCGATCATGCGGGCCGCGTCCTCGTCGCCGCTTCGCAGATACGCCTGCATCGCGAGTCCGGCGGTGAAGTCCACTGTCTCGCAGCACCGTTCGAAGAGATCCAGCGTGAGATCCTTGAGCGCGTAGTGTTCCATGTCGAAGTTGACCAGTACGTTCCGTTCGGCGGCCCGTTCCAGGATCGGTCGCAGTGATTGGACGAGTCCGTCGAGTGATCCGGCATGGTCGATCGGGTCGGTGCGGGCGAAGAGCGAACTGATCTTGATCGAGACGTTGGCCCGCGGAATGGGTCCAAGGTGGTCGCATTCAAGAACCGGGTTGCTCGGCCAGGCCGCTACGGAGTCGGGGAGGTTGTCAACCAGATCGAGATACCGCCTTTGATACTCGGCTGCCTCGGCGTTGCTGACACAGGCCTCACCGAGCAGGTCCACCGAGAAGGCCATGCCCTCCTTCCACAGCGATTCGAGCATGGGCAGGGCCGACGCGGCATTGGTTCCCGCGATGAACCGCTTGCCCATCGCCTCGATACGTCCAGCGACCGTTTTGGTCATGGCGCCCTTGGCCAGTCCGCCCGCCTTCAGACCCAGCCCCATCCCGGTCGGCAGCGTGACACCAGGCTGCGTGAGGTAGTCCGTCAGATGCGTGTGAACATCTTCCTTGGTCACGAGCGATGGGAAGCAGTCCACGAAGCGGAACAACTGCACCTTGAAGGCCTCATCCTTCATGGCCCAGTCCATCAATTTGTCCGACCAGAATGCGGACGAGAGCAGGCCCTTGGCGTACTGCTCAGATTCTGCGATGAGTTCCGTGCCGATGCGGGCGGCGGCCTGTTCAACTTCGGGCGAGAAGGGGCTCGAAGCGGGAGCCGCTGCGGTGGCCCCGAGAGGCGGTGCCGCGGCCTTGGATCGGCGTGTGAAGAGCGACATGAACCGTCCAGTATAGGGAGCGTGGGCTCCTCAGATGCCCGAGTCCATGGCCGCGATGACCTCGTTATAGACCCGCTCGCACCGATCGGCAGCATCGTCCCAGGTCAGCCGCCGGATGTCGATGACACCGTGCCTGCGAAGCGTCTGCCCGAGCGGCGGATGACGAAGGACGGCGACGATCTTGTCGGCCATGGCTTCGGTGTCCCAGAAGTCGACCTTGAGCGCATGCGTGATAACTTCGCTGGCGCCGGAGGATTTTGAGATCAAAACCGGCACGTCATGGCCCATCGCTTCGAGCGGGGCGATTCCGAAAGGTTCCGAGACCGACGGCATGACGAACAGATCTGCCATGGCGAAGATCTTGTCGATGTCGGCGCCGCGGAGGAAGCCGGTGAACAGGAAGTGCTGCCCGATGCCGAGTTCCGCGGCCAGTTCAATGCATCGGCGGTACAGATCGCCCGAGCCGGCGACGATGAAGCGGACGTTGGACTCGACCTGCAGCACCCGAGCTGCGGCGCGGATGAAGTACTCCGGCCCCTTCTGTCTGGTAATGCGTCCGAAGTAGAGTACGATTTTCTCGCGGCGACCGATTGGGCGCACGCCCGTCGCGATTGGATCGATCGCGACGCCGTTGTACACAACGGACACCTTGTCTGGATTGACACCATACCTTCGGATGACGATGTTTCGGGTCAGCCGCGAGACAGTGATGACCCGTATGGCCCCGTGCATTCCGCGTCGCTCGATGTCGTAGACCCGCTGGTTCACCTGCTCGCCGCTGCGATCGAATTCGGTCGAGTGCACATGCACGACCAGTGGCTTGCCGGTGCGGCGAGCAACGGCGAGCCCGGCCGGGTAGGTCATCCAGTCATGGGCATGGATGACATCGAATTCCCGCGTATCCGCCGCCTGCAGGGCGAAGGCGGCGAAGCGGCGGACATCGTTCATGATGTCGCCGCCGTAGTCGGTGGATTTGGGCGGTGGGGGAGCTGGTGCTTCCGATGTGGTTTCGCACTCGGCGCGAGCAGTGGGCGTCGACAACGCCACAACGGCCTCGTCGGTGTCGCTTGTGGGCGGCAG
>DOVP01000153.1 GCA_003520025.1 Phycisphaerales bacterium | reverse complement strand
CCGCCTTCGCCTGGGACGCAATGGGTGTGCAGATCCCCGGCCAGGATGAACCGGTCATGGCCATGTCGATGTGGCCCAAGGAGGGCGATGGTCTGTGGGACCAGTACTCAACCCACGCAGTTGCCCATGCCCTTGAGTCCTACTCACAAACGGCGATGCCCTACCCGTGGCCGGTCGCGTGGTCGGTCAACGGCGTCGTCGGCGGCGGCATGGAGTATCCAATGATGACCTTCAACGGTCCCCGCCCCGAGGAGGATGGCACGTGGACCGAGCGGGCCAAGTATGGCCTGATCTCGGTCGTCATTCACGAAGTTGGACACTTCTGGTTCCCCATGATCGTCAACAGCGACGAGCGGCAGTGGACATGGATGGACGAGGGAGTCAACTCCTACCACCAGTTTCTCGCCGAACGAAGCTGGGAAGAAGACTACGCGCGAAGCCGCGCGCTGCCCCGCTCGATTACGGGGTACATGCAGGATGTCGAGCATGCCCGCCCGATCATGACCGCCAGCGAGAGCATCCTGCAGTTCGGCAACAACGCTTATGCCAAACCTGCAACAGCGCTGAATGTTCTGCGGGAGACCGTCGTCGGACGTGATCTCTTCGATCACGCCATGCATGCCTACACACGACGCTGGGCCTTCAAACGCCCGGAGCCCGCCGACTTCTTCCGAACAATCGAAGACGCGAGCGGCCGCGACCTCGACTGGTTCTGGCGGGGTTGGTTCTACGACACGCGGCCGGTCGACATCGGTATCGAGGAGGTTCAGACATGGCGGGTCAGCAGCGGCGAACCCGCTGTCAAGAAGGCTGCGGATAAGGCCGAACAGGACCGTGATGAACCGACAACGATTACCGAGCAACGAAATGTCGAAACCGCCCGAAGGGCAGATCGGTTCCCGGAACTCATCGATTTCTACAGCACGTTCGAGGCGCATGATGTCACGCCTGCAGATACGCGGGCGTGGGAGAAACTGCTTGGCGAACTTGAAGCGAAGGACCGCGATCTACTTGAAACCGACTCGCTTTTTCATGTCATCCGCTTCAACACCAACGGCGGACTGGTCATGCCACTTCCTCTCCAAATCGTGTATGAGGACGGCACGGTGGAGGACATCACGCTTCCAGCGGACCTGTGGCGAAGCGACCACCGTCGCGCTGCCAAGATGCTCATTCGAGACAAGGCCATCGCCCACGTGCTGCTCGATCCCAATGACGAACTGGCAGATGTGGACCGATCCGACAACCGCTACCCGCCCGAGATCGAAGGGAGCCGGTTTGGCCTGAACCCTGAGCGGAAGACAACCAATCCGATGCGAGAGGCCGACAAAGAAACCAAACGCAGCGAGACCGCCAGTTCGATGGCCAAGTGGGGAGCCGCAGCAGCAACCCGCATCGCCGGCGATGACGATCGAATCGCCGCGCTGTTTGCCGAGTCGCCGCCACGCGACGGATGGGGAAACCCGATTGGTGTGACGGTCCTCGACCTCGACGACACCACCGGCGTGGCCAGATTGGTCAGTCCGGGCCCCGACACGCTGCACGGCACCCCGGACGATCTCTCCGCAACACTCGCCTCCGACGGCACCCTCACCCCCCTTCTGACAGCGAGCGAACGACCGGAAAAGGATGGGCCGGATACCGGAACCTGACGCTGACTCCCTTTCAGAGGATGACGAGCATCGTCAGAAGCAGGACGACCCAGACGGCGTCGAGGAAGTGCCAGTAGATGGCAGTGTGCCGCAGAAGGCCGTGACGGGAGGCGGTCCAAGTGCGAAAGAGGGCGTACCAAGCCACCATGCCAAGCGGAATCAGCCCGCCGAGCACGTGCATACCGTGCAGGCCGGTGAAGACCCAGAAGCCCATGACGCCGACGCGGTGCTGCTGCGTGGCAGCCTCGACTGCAGGCATCTGCTCGTACCAGTCCAGCCATGCCCACCCCTGCATGCCGGTGAAGAGGATCACCATGATGCCTGCGGTACCGAGGGCCAAGCGGATGCCCGCGTCCGAACCCCGCCGCATCGCCGCGACCGCTTCGGCGAAAGCGATGCTTGTTGCCAGAAGCGATGCGGTGCTTACCCATACCTGCCAAGGCAGGTGGGGCAGGTTCGCCGGCCAAGCCTCATCGCCCACCCGAACAGCCAGCACCACCAGCACCAGCCCGCCGAAGAGCATGCCGAGCGTTATCAGCAGCAGAAGCAGACCGAGTGAGCCGGCCTTGACGCGATCCGAATCGTGCTTATAGACACCGCGGGCGCCCTCGCCCACTGAGCCGGTGTTGTCAGTGGTCGGCTGGCTCATGTTCGCCGGCTGCGGCCGCAGCGTTGAGCGCATCGAGTTTCAACTGCACCGCAGGTGTGTCGCCTGGAATCATGGACGGCTGATACTCGGTCGTGTCAAGTAACGCCAGGCCGATGAACAAACCGACGAAGAGAATGGCGCCGATGAATACGAAGCCGAGGAACGAGCGATCCCATCGCAGGTGCATGAAGATGAGCGCCACCACGATGCACTTGATCACGGCTACGCCCATCGCCACAATAATGGTCATCTCGCCCATCTGGAGCGTGTCGAAGTCGAGTTTGGCAACCCAGACCGTGACCGCTGTCAGCGCCAGCAAAATGGCACAGGTGATGACCAGCAATTTGATCGGAATGATGTGCCCAATAGCGGTTTGATCGTGATCGTGTGATGACATCATGCCTGCTCCGCATCATGGCCGGGATGCTCGACATCCTCTCGCCAAACATAACCATGGGTCGCTTCGTCCCACCGAAGAACTGAAAAGTCGTAGCAGTCGCCGACTGCTGGCTGCTCGGAGAAATTGTCATGTGGAGGCGGCGAGGAGCACTGCCACTCAAGACTGCGACCGCCCCATGGATTTGCCGCTGCCCGACGCCCTTTGAAGATCGACGCAATGAAGTATCCCGCCATCATGAAGAAGGAGATTGCCATCACGTACGAGCCAATGGTCGAAATGATGTTGTACATCTGGAACCCCGCATCGGCGGGATAGGTCGCGTAGCGGCGGGGCATGCCGTGGCTGCCGAGCATGAACTGGGTGAAGAAGGTCATGTTGTAGCCGATCATGAAGAGCACGAAAGCGAACCGCCCCGCATTCTCGTTGAACATCTTCCCGGTGATCTTCGGCCACCAATGGTGCAGCCCGGCGATGAACCCGACCAGTGCTGAGCCCATCATGGTGTAGTGGAAGTGGGCCACCACGAAGTATGTGTCGTGCAAATGGATATCTGTGGCGATCGTTCCGAGGTACATGCCCGTAAGTCCGCCGATCATGAACAGGAAAATAAACCCCATTCCCCACAGCATGGTCGTATTCCAACTGATCGCCCCCTTGTACATGGTGGCGAGCCAGTTGAAGACCTTGACCGCCGATGGGATCCCGACGCTGAACGTGATGAAAGAGAAGATCACGCTCATCAAGGGCGACTGACCGGAGGTGAACATGTGGTGTCCCCAGACCAAGAAGGAGAAGATCGCGATGGCGATCGAACTCCATGCAATGAAGTTATATCCAAAGATGTGCCGGTGACTGTGCACGGCGATGATCTCGCTGATCACACCCATCGCCGGCAGAATCATGATGTACACCGCCGGATGGCTGTAGAACCAGAAGAAGTGCTGATACAGCACCGGATCACCGCCGAGCGCCGGATTGAAGATACCGATGCCGAAGGCTCGCTCGACCGCCAGCAGGGCCAGCGTAATGCCGAGTACTGGCGTTGCAAGCACCTGAATGACCGCCGTCGCATAGATCGACCACAGGAAGAGCGGCATGCGGAACCAGTTCATTCCGTCAGGGCGAAGCCTGTGGATCGTGACAATAAAGTTCATGCCCGTGAAAATGCCCGCGAAGCCCAGGATGAAGGCGCCGCTGACCGCCGGAATCACACCGCCCATCGCCGAGTCGTGATCGATGCTGTAGGGGGTATAGAAGGTCCAGCCGGTATCGAGGCCGGCGAAGATGGAAATCACCAGCAGCACCGCGCCCGTCACCCAGAGCCAGTACGAGAAGAGATTCAGCCTCGGGAAGGCCACGTCCTTGGCGCCGAGCATGATGGGAAGCACGAAGTTGCCCAGTGCAGCCGGAATGCCCGGCAGAATGACGAGGAACACCATCACACCACCGTGAATGGTGAACACCTGGTTGTACTCGTCTTGATTCAGAATGAGACCGTCTGGAACAACCAACTGCGTCCGCACGAGCATGGCGAACACACCGCCGAGCAGGAAGCAGGTGAGCACCGAGACGAGGTACATCACGCCGATCCGCTTGTGATCGAGCGTCAAAACCCACGAGAGGAACCCACGGGTATGCGTCAGGTAATTGTCACTGCCGAGCGCAGGTGCCTGGAGTGACGTGTTATCGATCGTCGTCATCGCTTCGTCCCTTCCACGGTCACTTGCCCGCGCCCATGGAGATATCGGCGTCGTCGAGGTTCGGGGCTTCGATCGGGTTGCCCTGCGCATCGACGAGCTTGTCGTG
>DOVP01000125.1 GCA_003520025.1 Phycisphaerales bacterium | reverse complement strand
CATCGAAGTCGCCGGGACATGTGATGATGTTGGTTTCACGCAGGGTGAGTAGCGGTGATTCGCCACCGCCTCGGAAGGAGGGGCCACCACCAATCGTCACGAGTTCGCTGGCACCATCACCACTGATATCACCAGACGCGACCAGTACGGTATCGTCACCCTCGGCAGTATCAAGACTCGTGAAACTCAGACTTCCATTGCCCTGAAGGACGCGGACAACCGGTTCGATCAGTCCAGAGGATGGATTTAGTTCCTGCACGATGGCAGCAAGATCGATGTTGCCATCATTATCGAAGTCGACCGAAGTGATGCGAGTAGGTTCGTCACCGACAGGAACAAAGATCGCCGGCAGGAAGTCGCCGGGACTCCCCGCATCCTGCAGCAGAATGGCGACAGTGCCGTTGGTGGTGCTGGTGACGCAGATGTCGCCATGTCCATCACCATCGACATCACCGGTTGTGATGCCTCCGGCACCTGCGCCGGTGGTGTGCTCGGTGATGGTGAGGGTGACGCCTCGCAGCACGCCGCTTCCTTTGACGGTTGACGTCTTTCCATCGCTCTGCCGACCACCAAAGAGGTAGTCCTTTTGATCTTCTTCTTCGCTTGGATCAGCGCCGAGTGGCGTGCCGCTCGGAGCAATACCACCGCCGCCGACCATGCCACCAGGCAGATTGCGAAGTGGGGCGACGCCGAGATAGATGGCCCAGTAGCCGTTGCTGTCACCATCGGTGTATTCGAGTCCGACGACGAGGTCGTCATAAAGGTCATAATCGGCGTTGATGCCCGCGAGGCAAGTGGGGGGACCATCGACGTCCAGATCCTCGATCGTGGCAAAGCCATCGCTCGGATCGTTGTCATCGTTGTAGTAGATGGAGACGTCCTGGCTGAGGTTGTTGGCAACGGCAAGATCATTGTTGCCATCGCCATCGAAGTCACCGCTGGTGATATCAACTGGTTCATCGCCGGTCGGGATGATGATCTGCTGCGAGACGCCGCCTGCCCCGTCATTTTCGAAGATGACGAGACTTCCGGGCGATCCGGCCAGCGTGACACAAATCTCCTCGGCGAAATCTCCTGTGAGATCGACCACTTCAACGCCCGTCGGGTCGCCTGGAACAACTGCCGACTCTGGATCACCAAAGTCGAGCAGACCGGCAAGCGAGATGACCTCGATAGCCATTTCCCATTCGCCGCCATCATTCCAGCAGCCTACACAATCGCCACCATCACAGCCCAGCGAAGCGCAGTTGAGATAGATGGGTACACCATTGTGTTCGTAACTGCCGTCATCACACCAACCGTCGCCAACCCAAATCGCGGGACAGCAATTACCAAAGCAATCCTCAAGTTCGCCTACCGGACACCCACCACCACTGCGAAGATCAGGGGGACCGTATTGCACCTCAAAAGCAAGTCCATCAGGCAATCCAGGAAGCACAATGGCATCAAAGAGCCCACCGGTGGGTTCAAGTCCGCACGAGATCAGCACAAATCGATCACCAACAGTCAGGGCCGAAGGATCTTGGATGTCACCAAGGTCGACACGCAGGCCTCCGCCGAGTTCAGGGGTCACTGACCAAGTCTGCACCCTCGCTCCACTCAGACTCTCTGAGAGCGACAGTTGCATACTTGACTCTGCGTTGATACTGAGCTGCTCGTTGACTTCAAGCATACCGCTGGAAAGAACATGAAGGATGCCAGTATTTTCCCCACTGCCGATGTGCACACCTCGACCAATGTGCAGCGTTCCGGATTCGATTGACAAACCCGCCGTGCGAATATCGGCTGGCGCAGCCACATGTATCGATCCGGTGACCGAGCGATCTGCATCTTGAAGATCAAGCACGATTTGGTCGAGTTCGACTCGCAATGAGCCGACCCATTCAAAGAGATCAAAAATGATCTGGTGCTCATCGGCGAGCAGCAGTGAGAACACACCGGTTGCTGCCCCATCCGGGGCGACAGCCCACGATGCGGGGTTGGACAGATATGCCGGTCCAGTCGGCTCGGACCAGCACACCATGTCCTCGATCAGAAAATCAGCGAAATAGGGGCGGTCGGTTGCCGGATCGATGTTGGTCCACGCATAGGCGGTGGCGAGCAACGTCGATCCATCGACGGCCAACTGAAAGCCGACGAGATCATCTGGTTGGGAGTCGGTTGAGATATTGAGTTTGGTATTGATCCAATCCAGATCATCCCACACGGCGCCAGGATTCTCCTCAAAGACGGCAACAAGGCCGGCATTGCGACCCATGTAGTCGCTGTTGGGATTGCCAACGAACACCTGATTCTCCGCGGCGCTAAGTTCAACACTCCAACCAAACAGGTCAGACGATCGTCCTGTTGGGTTGTCGAGATATGACTCAAGGGACCAAGTCGCCGGTCCAGAACTTGCGCTGGCACGAAAGAGCATCGCATCACCAGAGTAGTAGCCATAGAGCCCGGAATACGGTGCGCCAACAACAAGCAGGCCGTCTTCAATGGCAACATCCCAACCGAATCCAAGTGTAGACCATTCATCCGAGAATTCATCACCCGGTTCGATGGTCTGTTCGTGCGCCCAGACACCCGTCGCGTGGTCTCGGCGCAAGATTTCGACTGAACCAACCGAGTCCTCATGCTCTCTGGTATTGCCAACAACAACAACGACATCGCCAGCAGCATCAATATCCAGATCAACGCTGACACCAAACTCCGACTGGGCCGGGATGCTGTGCGGCTCGAACGTCGTTTCGAGCGTTACACTCTGCGTACCTTCATCCCATCGGTACAGATATACCTGACCATTGCGGTCATCGCGCGCACCACCACCCAAGGGGGCGCCAACGACAAAGAACGCCTCTGTCGGGAGGGATTCGATATCGACGCTCCAGCCAAACTGGTCAGACTCCTGCCCAGTCAGCGTGATCACACTGGACCAGACGCCACCGCTGCGTTGGAACAATGTGGCTGTACCGGTTCCGTGGCTTCGAGCAGCACCGACGATGGCAAGGTCTTCCGATAGTCCAAGGGAGCGTCCAAACATGGTGTCCGCTGGCACTTCTGGGGGGGGCGAGAGACCCGGCGCGGCCTGATTTGTCCACACATCACCATCGCTAGTTCTTGTGTAGAGGTGCACGCGACCATCAGCGTCTCCGGTTGGATCGCCGATGATGGCAGTATTGTCGGAGAGTGCAATGGATGCGCCAAAGGATGCTTGTGATTCCTCGGTCCAAGTTGGATTCGCGATGACATGCCGAGATCCAAGTGTGGATGCAATGGGTCGCGTGTCGGATTGCCAGCCATCATCATTGTGAAAATAGGCAAATACGCCACCTGTCTGATCGCCCGAGTCCGTATCAAGATACGGTGATCCGACCATGACCCCCACGGGTCCGACCGCGACAGAGTGACCAGAGAAGTCCAATACAGACGCCATCTCAGGAGTGAGTGTTGCGTCCACTCGCCATTCTTCGGCTGATGGAGAGTATTCAAACACGACGGCGTGCCCCGACAGCGCCAGTCCACCATAAGGCGCCCCCGCCACGGCACGGCCGCCCATCAACGCGACAGAGTGCCCTAGGAGTTGTACTGGTTGAGGGTCACTCCCGACCAGAAGATCTTGCTGGATCCAGGTCGTATCAAGAGCATAAGACACTGCGCCACCAGTGATGGAGGGGTTGTGCGAAGGCGTGCCGACAAGCAGCGTGCCATCACCATCACCGACATCTACAGCGACACTGAATCCAAAGTTTGCCGTATCGACATTCCAGACACCGGGCACATTGAGGGTCTGCACATGAATGGGGAAGTCGTCATCACTGGAATAGACGTGCGCCTGCCCACATGCAACCCCACCCACGACGGATTCTGCCGCTCCGATCACCAGCACACCCCCGTCATAATCAAGACCGCTGCCAAACATGCCGAGAACATCGCCTCGCACTCGCGGCATACGAACAACTCGCTGCTCACCTTCCCTACCAAGGACACTGCTCCAAACAGTGCCTGTTCCGCCGGTCTCATTGGTTTCACCCCCTGCGGTAATGAACGCGAGGGTTTCGCTCAGGGCAACCCGTTCGCCAAAGCGACCGTTCGGTGATTCATTGGAGTTATCCAGTATCTGCTCAAGCGTCCACATGCCAAGAATGCTCCGCCGGAACACAAACACCCGACCGGTTTCGACGCCGCTCTCATTGAGTGCCATTGGTGCACCAACAATGACTCGCACACCATCGATGGGGTGGTCGTAGATATCAACAGCAAATCCAAAGAAAGAGTCGTCATGGAGTGTTCCGTCAGGCAAGAGCGAAGAGAGTTCTCCAGAGTAGTCCCACTGACGCGTATCTACATCCCAGTTGTGCACGAACACCTGCCCCGGTCCAGGTGGGTACCCTGGATCCACATTCGGCGCGCCGACAACGAGCAAATCATCACGTACGGCGATTGCAAATCCCGCAGTATCGCCAACGGCAGGCAACGCGGCTTCAACCAATTGGGAACCATCGGCAAGATCCTGATTCCTCGTCGCGTCACGACGCCCGTCAGCTACCGCTGGTTGGATGACCAACATGACAGTGAGTGTCGCGAGCACAAGGCGGATCTTACACATGAGATTCTCTTTCTCCAATGCCAATCGCTCGGCTCTGGGGCACCCTTGTTGGCCCCGCACAATCACCTTGGACATGCTCCCCACGCCCCGATAAGGGACATCATGTCGTCAATATCAACATCGCCATCGGAATCCATATCGCTCTGACAGCCCTTGGTACAGGCATCACCAAATTCACCGATCAGGGTCATGAGATCATCGACATCGACGGCGCCACTGCCATCGAAGTCGCCGGGACAGGTCGGTGTAGTGACGTCACGCAGCTTGAGCAATGGTGACCCACCGTCGCCGCGGAAGGAGGTGCCGCCACCGATCGTCACGAGTTCGCTGGCACCGTCGCCGCTTACATCACCGGAATCTACCAGCACGACATCTTCATCCCACGCTGTTTCAAGACTCGTGAAACTCAGAC
>DOVP01000276.1 GCA_003520025.1 Phycisphaerales bacterium | reverse complement strand
CTGAGGGAACCGTCGCGATCGAGACGATCTACGATCCGATCGAAACGCCGTTTGTGCGATATGCACGCGGGGCTGGACGCGAAGTCGCCACCGGCCACGACATGTGGCTCGCCCAAGCCGCTGCGCAGCAGCGAGCATGGACCGGCTAGAGTCGGCTTCGCAGTTCGTCCATCGAGTCGCCGCCGAATTTCTCAAGCACTGCCGCAGCGATCTCAAAGGCGACGGCGTGCTGCATCACGACGCTTGCTGCGGACACGGCGCAGACATCGCTGCGTTCGTAATCGCTCTGCTCGGGCTGCTTCGTCTGCAGGTTGACGCTCGACATCCCGCGAAGCAGCGTGCTGATCGGCTTCATGGCGCCGGTTACGACGATGGGCTGGCCGTTGGACATGCCGCCCTCGATGCCGCCCGCGTGGTTGGTCTCCCGTACGAATCCCCGGCTTGGTGTGCCTTCCGCGGAGGGATCAAACGAAATGGCGTCATGTACGTCGGAGCCCCAGCGTTCGGCAACGGCTCGGCCGAGTCCGATCTCAACACTCTTGAAGGCCTGAATGCTCATGACGGCTGCGGCGAGTCTGGCATCGAGGCCGCCGCTGCGGATCATGCACGTACCGAGTCCCATCGGAGCGCCGAGCACATGTACGCGGCAGAGACCACCGACGGTGTCCTTGGACTCCTTTGCCTCGCGGACAAATGCCTCCATCGCGGCGGTTGCTGCTGCGTCTGGGCAATACATACTCGATGCATCGCGGCTCGCCGTGATCTCGTCGAGGTTCTCGGAGGTGATATCGAGATCAACGATGGCATCTCGCATCGCCGTGACATAGCCGACGACGCGAATGCCCAGTTCTGAGAGCATGCAACTGGCGAGCGCCCCCGCAGCGGTCCGCGCCGCAGTCTGGCGTGCGCTTGCTCGCTCCAGCACGTTGCGGCAGTCATCCGTGCCGTACTTCGCTGCGCCAGCGAGATCGGCATGGCCCGGCCGCGGGCGATGGACCGGTGGCGTGGCTTCGAGATCATCGAGTCGGCTGTCGCGGTTGGGCACCAACATCGCCACCGGCGCGCCGGTCGTTTGCCCGAGTCGCACACCACCGAGCCACTCCACGTGGTCTTCTTCAATACGTTGCCGGCCACCACGGCCATACCCGCCTTGCCGACGCCGCAGTTCGGCGTTGATGAGGTCGGTGTCCACCGCAAGTCCGGCCGGAAGTCCAGCCACAATGGCAACGCCCCCCGGCCCGTGCGATTCACCAGCAGTATGAAGCGTCAGTCGTGTCACACCCGAATGCTACGGGGTCAGGTACCGCCCGGGGGATGCTGCTGCGGCTCGACGCCTCGGCGATCCACCCCGGACGGTACCTGACCCCTTCTCACAGAAGGCGGGAGGCGGAGCAGAAGCCGACATGCGTCTTCCGGATTCCGACTCCCGCCTCAACGAGAAGCCCGCCGTGATGCACCACCTGTACGCTCGACGGGATCGCGTGTGAGGGGTACCGGCCACGGAATGCCGGGATGCGATGTAAGTGCTTACTTAGGAGAAGGTTCGGGTTTGGATTCTTTTTTTGTTTCCGCCTCCGAGTCCACGCACGAGAACGTGAAGGCATCGTTCTTGAAGTCGATCTCGGCGGTCTGCCCCTCGAGCAGTTCTCCTGCAAGCATCTTCATCGCAATCGTGTTCTCAATCTGCTGCTGAATGACCCGCTTGAGCGGCCGCGCGCCGAACTGCGGATCCCACCCCGCCTCAGCAAGCGCATCCATGGCCCGCTCGGAGACATGCAGGCGCAGGGCTCGCTCGGCCATGCGTGCTCGGAGGTGACCAAGTTGCACTTCGACGATCGAACGAAGTTGCCCCTTACCGAGGCTGTGGAACACGATCGTCTCGTCGATGCGGTTGAGTAGTTCCGGACGAAGGGCCTGCTTGAGCATCTCCTTCATCCGAGCATCAATCGTGTCCTCCGAGTCGCCCCGATCACTCATCTCAAGCAGTTGCTGTGAGCCAATGTTGCTCGTCATCACGATGATGGTGTTGGTGAAGTCCACGGTGCGGCCGTGTCCATCGGTCAGGCGACCGTCATCGAGTACCTGCAGGAGGATATTGCTGACATCGGGGTGGGCCTTCTCTATTTCATCGAAGAGCACCACGCTGTAGGGGCGTCGCCGTACCGCTTCGGTCAGCCGGCCACCCTCTTCGTAGCCGATGTACCCGGGAGGGGCGCCAATCAGCCGCGCCACGGCGTGTTGCTCCATGAACTCGCTCATGTCGATTCGGACCATGGCATCTTCGGTGTTGAAGAGAAACTCAGCGAGGGCCTTGCACAATTCCGTCTTGCCGACACCGGTGGGGCCGAGGAAGAGGAAAGAGCCGATCGGTCGCGAGAGTTCACCCAGGCCTGCGCGGCTGCGGCGGACGGCATCGCTGACCGCGTGGACGGCCTCGTCTTGGCCGATGACACGCCGTTCGAGATCTGATTCCATGTGCAGGAGGCGATCGCGTTCTCCTTCAACCAGCCTTGATGTTGGAATGCCGGTCCAGCGGCCGACGACTTCAGCAATCATGTCGGCGTCCACTTCCTCTCGGACGAGGTTGCGGCCTTCCTGCTGCCGGGTATCCAACTGCGCTTCTGCTTCGCCGAGCCGCTCGTTGAGTTCGGGGATTTCACCGTATTGGATGCGGGCGGCTGCTTCGAGATCGCCCCGTCGCTGGGCCTGCTCCAGTTCGATGCGTGCTGCATCAATACGTTCCTTGACAGCACTGACTTCATCGAGTTCGGACTTCTC
>DOVP01000291.1:3229-6164 GCA_003520025.1 Phycisphaerales bacterium | reverse complement strand
GTGTTCCCTTTGAAGGTGTTGGACACAGTGTAATGCAACCAAAGAAACAACCCCCTGCGTGTCTTGCAGAGGGGCTGAGTGGTGGTTGGTTGATTGGTTGTGGGAGTCAGGTGATCACGGATTGGTTGCTTCTTCCAATTCCTTTATCGCCTGAGTGCCTTTGATGTCTTCGTTGTCCTTCGCATAGTCAAGAGCAGTCTTCCCCCCGTTGTTCTTCGCATTCACATCAGCACCTGCCTTCAGCAGAACTGTGATCACTTCGGGGTTGGTATTTTTTTCCGCTGCCCTCATCAGCGGAGTCTCGCCATAGTCTGCACTCGCATTCACCTCAGCACCTGCCTTCAGTAGCACTGTGATCACTTCGGGGTTTTCGTTGCTCCACGCTGCATTCATCAGCGGAGTCAAGCCACCATACAAGCCATCTTCAATCTTCGCATTGACTTCAGCACCTGCCTTCAGCAGCGTTGAGATCACTTCGGGGTTGGAGTTGAAGCCCGCTGCTTGCATCAGCGGAGTAAACCCAGATTCCGTCTTCGGATTGAGATCAGCACCTGCCTTCAGCAGAACTGTGATCACTTCGGGGTTGGAGTTTAAGCCCGCTGCGCCTATCAGCGGAGTAAACCCAGATTCCGTCTTCGCATTGACTCCAGCACCCGCCTTCAGCAGCGCTGAGATCACCCCTGGATTTTCGTAGGACATCACTGCCCACATCAGCGGAGTCCAGCCATGTTCATCCTTCGCATTCACCTCAGCACCTGCCTTGAGCAGCAATGAGATCACTTCGGGGTTGGATTTCCAGAGCGCTGCATTCATCAGCGGAGTCAAGCCATACTCACCCCTCGCATTGACATCGGCACCAAGATCTAGAAACTCCTGAACTTGAGAAACCGTTGCGTCGCTTGAGGCGCAGAGTTTTTGCAAACTGCCTGTGCTGTCCTCACAACCACCCAACACAATCACGCTCATCGCCAAAGCAAGCAGAAGTTTGAAAGTCATATCGCGCCTCCGTGAGTTCTGAAACAGCACGCTTTTACACGATACCGCACCCCCCAATTCACGCCTTCCTTAGTGAATGAACCGAAGCCGTCCAAAATCGGGGATTGGAATCGGGCCAGCACCCGAAAGAGGCGCGGGGAAGTAGACGACGAAGGCCTTCCCGATCAATAGATCGCGGTTGACAACGAATGGTGTCGGATCAACCTGCTCGGCAACGATTGGTGCCGGAGCGCCCCAGAGACGGCCATCAAGAGATCTGGCGCTGTTGTCGCCGAGCATGAAGAATTGATCTGGACCGAGGGTGATGAGACTGTCCGGGTGTGTCGCCGCCGCGGGCTGCCCGGGCTTGACGCGATCGGCGAACTCCGGCGTGGGCTGGTTGGCCATGGAAGCACTCGCGCTGATCGTCGCGGGGCGATAGTACAGATCGCGTTCTACCTGCATGTTGGCAACACGAACTGGCGAACCATCAAAAGACCACTGCAGTGTGGGTGGATCGGGAAGCCGCCGAGCCAACTCAGATGCTTTCGCGCCCTTCGTGCCGGTCGCAAATTCCATCCGCTGCTCAGGCGTCCAGTCATACGCGATGTTCGCAACTTCATTTCCGTCGATCAGTAGCCTCGCAACCTGATCGATGTGCTCTGCGACAAATCGACGGGGAACACTACCTTGGAATTCCCCGACCTTTGCCTCAACACGGCGAACTTCCGCGGGGCGGCTCTTTGGCCACATCTCGATCGAAGCGAGATCGCCCGATATCGCAAACCGAAAAACATGTCCCCTCGTCGTCAAGAGCATTGACGCCGACAGGCCGTTGTTTTCTGGCGTCAGGGTCGCACTCACACGCAGATCACTGACTGCGTAGTGAAGCGTGGTGGGCGTGAACATGTTGTACGAGTTCCAGTCGTCGAGTGGAAAGCGGCTGTTGTCCCAGTCGAGGATCGCGGGCGCATCGGATGTCGATTCGAGAACATGCCCCGTTTCCTTCCAATCCGATTTGGGCGATCCGATCCAGGGCAGACCAGTCCAACCCTTTGGTAGCAGGGCTGGCGCTGTGGGCGATTGTTCGCTGTCCCAAACGAGTTGCCATACCGTCTCACGAACATCACGCTCCTTGCGGGCCACATGAAAGCGATCTTCGCCGAGCTTGCGAATAAATACATCGCCATCCACGATCCAGATGGCCTCACCGGGCAGACCGATCAGCCGCTTGATGTAGGTTCCAGATGCCCCGTCCGGGTGAACCGGATTCTTGAAGACCACGACATCGAACCGCTCGGGTGCCATGAACGGATAGAGCCACTTGGCGACGAGGAGTCGATCGCCCATGCGGGCGCTGGAGGCTTGGAGTCCACCCTTTCTGAAAGGCTGCAGGCGGCCCGCAAGATGATCTCGAAGGTTTCTTGCGTCCGGCTTGCGCTGCGCATCGAGACCGACCGGAGTGGCTGAACCGGTTTGGCCGCTCTCGATGAGCATGTGCTGACCGAGCAGTGTGGGCGCCATCGAGCCGGTCGGAATGACGAACCCCTCGACTACGAAGCCTCGGAAGATCATTGCGATCACGAATGCAACGATCAGCGACTGGATGGTGTCGATGGCTGTGCTGGCGTTGCTTGATGGAGAGTTCGACATGAGGTTTCAAGGATACTTCGCGGTTTGGACGCGTGGAGTCGAGGAATGTACCTCTGTCCTTCTCTATTGATTTCCTTGGGCTGGGTTCGACTGCTTGGCGGCGTTGGAATCGCCGCTGCCTTCGCCTTTGCGACGACCCCGTCGGCGGCGGCGACGTTTTTTCTTGCCACCGCTGCCAGCTGATGAGGCCTCCGGTTTGGGTCGATCGCCGCCTTCCTTTGGCTTGCCGCCGCGTCGCTTGCGGCGGCGTTTGGGTTTCTTCTTCGATTCCGCCGACTCTGATGGCTGATCGCCACCCTTGGGCTTG
>DOVP01000291.1:0-2894 GCA_003520025.1 Phycisphaerales bacterium | reverse complement strand
CTTGGGCTTGCGTCCGCCCTGCCCCTTTGATCGTTTGCCTGCTGGAATCCGCTCTTCGGCTTCGTCCTTGGACAGACCTCGCAACGGGTCAGTCTGGAGATACTCGCCCGGCTCCGGACACTCATTGGGATCCATGAGTTCTTCCAGTGGAACCGCAATGATCCTGCTGTCCGCCTCGAGTTTGACCTGCACAAGTTGCGTGAGAATCTGTCCGCCCATCACAATGCCAGGGCCCTCGATGGTGCCCACTCGCGTCTTGCGGTGCGGTAGATTGGCCTTGAGTTCACGGTAGGTGCTGTCTTCGTATCGCAGGCAACACATGAGGCGACCGCAGCGGCCCGAGATTTTGAGCGGATCGAGCGTCGCCTTCTGTTGCTTGGCCGATCGCATCGAGATCGGCTTGAGTACCTTGAGAAAATTCTTGCAGCAGCACTGCTGACCGCAGCGCTCATAGTCCGCCATGAGTCTGGCTTCATCACGAGAGCCAACCTGCCGCATGTCGAGCCGCGTTCGGAACTCGACAGCGAGTTCCTGAACAAGTTCGCGAAAGTCCACCCGCTGCTCCGAGTGGTAATAGATCACCCCACGCTCGGCTTCAAGCGTAAGTTCGGCATCGATGATCGTCATGTCCAGCACGTAGAACTTCGCGAGTTCGCGGCACTTGGCGGCCATCCGCTGCGCTTCGCCTTGTCGTTCTGTATGAAGTCGAAGATCTTCCTGTGTCGCAATTCTAAGAATTCGACCACGGTCGTAAAATGGGTAATCCCGCCCGCCAGATGCGGTGATGTAATCACGAATTTCCTGCCGGGACACCGACGTCGGGCACCCACTGTTTGGGCAGGTCGTGGTCAAGAGCGTCGCAAGTTCCACGCCTCTGTGAGTCCGTACGATGAGTTTGGAGCCGCACCCCGCCTGGAGCCCGTCGCGAGATTCATACTCACCGATCTGATTTATGCGTCCAAACCGGACAACAAGCGTCTTGCACGGCTCGGTGGCGACGAGTTGCTCCTCAAGCGTCATCGCATCACGACGAGCTGGATCGGCATCTTCCTCGAAGATCGGAAGTTGAAAGATGGACATCGAAACTCGCGCCGCGGCAACGTGAGCGACCGCGGCCCCTTGGATCACCAAACTGTCACCGGACGGGGGGTATCAGCCTCATCAAGCCGTCCAGCACGCCTGATGAGTGGTACGCGAGTAGAGACATAGTGTAGCCCCTCGCGGCTTTGCCGCAAACGAGCGGGAAGTGGGTATGAAGGTGCGGGGAGTTCTTGAAGCCCCTGGGGGTGCTTTACCGCGTTGGGTGAGTGTTCGCCCGCTCCAACAGCCCCATCGCCGCGTTACTGCCTCGTCTTGAGATCTTGGAGCGACTTGCGGGTCCTCTTCGAGAACAGCAGCCGAATGGGTACCTCGCTGTAGGGCAACTCCTCGCGAAGGCGGTTCATGAGATATCGCTCATATCGGCCCTCGAAGAGTTTGGGGTCGTTGACGACCATGGCGATGGTGGGCGGATCGACCGCGATCTGTGAAACGTACAGCAGTTTCGCCTGCGTGCCGAGCCGCGAAGAGGGGCCCCGCTGCTTGAGAATCGACTCGATCACGGCATTCAACTTCCCCGTCGTCTCGCGGTGGGCCGCCTGCTCACGCAGGTTGAAGGCCATCGAGACAACGTCCTCGATACCCTCGCCGTCTTCAGCGCTCACCAAGACGATTGGGGCGTAGTCCAGCCCGCGAAGTTCACGAGTGAGGTACTCGGCGAATTCGTTCGGATCGGTCCCCTCGGGCACGAGATCCCATTTGTTCAGCACCAGTACCGTCGGTTTGAACTGCCGCTGCAGTTCCTGGGCGAGTTTCCGATCGACATGCGAGACTTTCCGAGTTGCATCGATCAGAAACAACACGACATCGGATCGTCGCACCGCCTGCAACATGCGGTGATAGGCGTAATACTCCACATCCCCCGAGAAACTCTTGCGGCGGCGCAGGCCCGCGGTATCAATCGCGATGAAGGCGCGACCGGCCATCTCAAACCGCACATCTACCGCGTCGCGAGTTGTGCCGGCGATCTCGGACACGATGCACCGCTCTTCTCCGGCAATCGTGTTGATCAGCGTCGACTTGCCGGCGTTGCGGCATCCGACGATGGCGACCTGCATATCCGGATCCGCGGGCACTTCGACCTGATCAACCCGATCCCACACCTGCTCGAGCAGTTGCCGGACCCCATAGCCACTCGACGCCGATACGCACGCCGGGACGCCGATGCCGAGACTCGCCGCCTCCATGGCATGAGCCTCCCACGACTCGTCATCCACCTTGTTCGCGACCAGAATGACGCGGTCCTGCAACTGCCGCTTTCGAATGAGATCCACGACCGTCTGATCCAGCGGCACCACGCCATCCCTTGCATCCACCACAAACAGAATGACCGACGCCCGCTGCATTGCTTCGCCGATCTGCCCTTCAATGTCTTCGGTCAGGGCAGCGAGGTCACATCCTGCGTCATCGATCCGCTGCTCGTCGGTGGTGTATACACCCCAGCCCCCTGTGTCGGTCAATTCGACCCACCGCGGCTCGCCGTCCTTGTACTCCTGCGGCGGATCGAGTTCGGCAATCACGCTGACGCGGTCACGGGTCACGCCCGGCACCGCATCGACGATGGACACGCGGCGTCCTGCAAACCGATTCAGAAGACTTGATTTGCCGACGTTGGGGCGACCGATGATGGCGACTTGGGGCAGTGACATCGGGAGATTGTAGTGCGAAGAAATGGGCTCAGGTGCTTGAGGCCAGCTTCCGGCACATCAGGGCTCGTGCCAGAGTTGAGCATCCAAGAATCGAGCGTCGTACCTGACCCTCTACACTGTCCATATGTCACCGCACGCTCCATCCGG
>DOVP01000163.1 GCA_003520025.1 Phycisphaerales bacterium | reverse complement strand
TTCGGTCCAGTCTCGCACCGTGCCACGAGTATCGGGGTACTGCACCAGCACGCCGCAGCACTCGGAGAAGTCGGGCAGGTCTCCGTTCAGATCAACGATCCGCAGTTCGATTCCCTGCGGCTCGGCCCGGCCTCGAAGCACCGCCAGCGTCTGAGGATGGCAACGGTCAGACACAATGAAGGCCCTTCGATCCCCTGCCGCAATCCGACGGCACATCGACATCGCCTCAGCTGCGGCCGTTGCTTCGTCAAGCAGCGATGCATTGGCAACAGGCAAGCCTGTGAGATCGCACACCATCGTCTGATAGTTCAGCAGCGCTTCGAGCCGCCCTTGCGAGATTTCGGATTGGTAAGGCGTGTACTGCGTATACCAACATGGATTCTCGAAGATCGATCGCAAAATCACCGGCGGCAGCACGACATCGTGGTACCCCATGCCGATGCAACTTCGCATCACGGTGTTGCGTTCGGCCATCTCCCAAAGATCGGAAAGTGCCGCCGATTCCGAAACCGCCGGCACAGGGTCAACAAACTCACTGCGAATAGCGTCCGGCATGGCCTGATCCATGAGTTCGTCAAGCCCCGAGCACCCGAGCACATCGAGCATCGTGCGGACATCCTCTCTATCAGCGCCAACATGCCTCGCAGCGAATCCACCGGATTCGGTCACCCCGGCGGAACTCGTCTCTGGTGATGTGGTGTGCTCGGACATGCACTGCTCCATGCGGATGCGTCCTTGTATCGGGGGCCGAAGGCGGAAAGATCCGCATTGTAGGTAGGCACCGCCCGTCAGGACCCGATGTGTACAACCTCGCCCTCGACCAGTGGTCGCATGGGGCCTTCTGGGACCTCCGCGCCGTCCGGAAGATGAATCAACCGGATCTTTGACTTGATCTGCTCGGGAAGGGTGTCCAGTTCGTCCCATCTGGTGTGCTTGAAATGGTCGCCGCACTCATGCACGATGCAATCGGCCTGTGAAAGCCAGTCCACATGGTCTCGCTCGAACTCGCTGTCTCCGGACCATCCCAGACACACCGATTCGTCACGAATCAGCAGGCCCGCGGTTGGAACCGAGTGCAGGCTGCGGCGGCAGGACACCGTCATTCCTGCTATTTGGAACTCGGTTCCGGGGCTCATCGGGCACGGTTCGAAGTAGTCCTCAAGCGTACTGATGCCGCCGTTTTCCCTCGTGGCTCCATCCATCGCAGGAGCGAGTTTCTCCCAGATACGATCCAGCACTTCTGGCAACGCATGCAGCCGCGGGCGAGACGGTCGCTCGGTCAGATACCGACGGGCAAACCCAAACGTCTCCAAGCCGTTGCTGTGATCGCCGTGCAAATGGGTCAGCAGGATGTCATCGATCCGCTGCACATCGATGGGTACGCCAGATCGCTCGGAGGCCGCCCGGTACATGGCCAATACCCGGCCAGGGCAATCAATGGCGACAAGACTCCCGGAACCTTCCACGAGGCCGCTTGAGCCGAAGTGAAACGCACTGAATGCGTCGCCGATGCCGGTCACGATGAGTCGCATGGAAGCATCGTCCCATGAATGGGCGGCTCATGCCACGCCAATCTCCAGACTAGTGGTAGACTCCGAGCCAAGTGTGAGGGTGGATTGGTCTCCATCGGGAGTTCCATTCTGCCCAGATCGAAACCAGCGAGCCCTTGTCCCGCAGGAGTGCCTCGTGCGAGCGAATCATCACCGACCATCACGACCCCGGACCGGACTGCTGATTCTGCTCGCAGTGATCAGCCTTTCGGCGATCTCCCCGGAGGCCATGGCGCAGAATCGCGAAACGGCCCTGCTGAACCGAATCGAACAGCAGATGCTCGATGATGAAATCGCGCGGCGACTGCAGGACCATCGAGGCCAGACCTTCGGAGAACAGTTGACGCTGGACTACGGCGCTTCGCTGCGATTCGGCTTGGCCAAAATCGATAATGCCAACTTTCAACCCTACGGCCTGCGGCAGTACGAGGCCAATGTCTATCTCCAAGCGACCGCAGCCGGTGGACACCGCGTATTCGGCAACCTGCGGTTCCTCTACAGCCAGTACTACAACAGTGACAACTCCAACAACGGTTGGCTGGATCCGATCGGCAATCGCTACTGGTATCAGTTCGACCTGAGTGACTGGCAGCAGTCCAATGAAGGGGCGGTGGGCGAATTCGATTTCAATATTCGTGCCGGAAGACAATTCATTACATGGGGCTCCGGGCTGGTTTGGAGCAACGACCTCTACGGCGTGAAGATGCGAGCCGACTGGGACGCCCTCACAATCGAAGGGCTCGCCGGGGTGTCGGCGCGCAGCGGGCTGTACGACTTCGATGTCAGTCGCCCCAATTACGATACCGACACCAACCGTCATGCCTACGCAATCCGCGGGCAATATCGAATTTCCCCGGAACTTGCACCCTTCGTCGCCTACTTCATCCAGCGAGACCACAATAGTGACAATGTGGTGCTTCCCTTCTTTGGTGCCACGGAATTCAAATACAACTCCGAGTATCTCTCCTTTGGAACCGACGGTTCCATCGGCAATCAGTTCCTCTATACGCTCGAACTTTGCCACGAGTCGGGAACGGGCTACTCCACGCCGATCATCTCGCCAGTAGGTCCGATCCAGACCGAGGAAAATATCGACGCGTGGGCAGGCATCCTCAATATGGCCTACCTGCTGCGTGACGATCAGTTGACACGCATCGAAGCAACGCTTGGATTCGGAACGGGCGATGGTGACCGCATATCGAGTTCCGGAACAATCGGCGGGAACTGGCCGGGTTCGCCCGACAACGCCTTCAACAGTGTGGGATATATCAATACGGGCCTTGCACTCGCGCCAAGCATGACGAACCTGCTGATGGCTCGAGTGGGTGCGAGTACAGCCATTCCTGTGAATCCACGACGGCCGGATGATCTGCGAGTCGGAGCCGATTTCTTCGTCTTTGGCAAAACCACGGTCAGCGCGCCGATCTCTGCACCATCCACACCAAGCCGATACGTCGGATGGGAATGTGACCTCAAAGTGGATTGGCGGATCACCAGCGACGTAAGTTTCAACTTCCGATACGGGCTCTTTGTGCCCAATGGTGGCAATCCCGGACCGATCGACCAGGTCAGGCAATTCGTATATGGAGGCATCAGTTATGCATTCTGAGTACCGCATATTGATGTTGGCGGTCGGGATCGCAACCGCAGGGGTGGCTGGGTGCGGGCTTGGCACTCGAACGACGATTGAATCGCCGGCCGCCGTCCAGTTTCCTGCCAGCGATGACTCATTGGACTTCTGGGATGCCCTCGAAATCCAGCCGGTCACCACCAATGATGATGCCCTGCATGGCCTGCTTCTCCTGGCCGAATCGGAGCCACAGCCCGCCACTTGGGAAGAACGGGTCGCCGCCGCACGGCTTCTGGGGTGGATTCAGCCCGATCAGGACCCCCCTGCCCCCTTCGAATCGGCCCAGATGGGCTTTGTAGCCGTGTGCCTTGCTCATGTGCTGGATGTGCAGGGTGGTCTGTCTATGAGGCTTTGGGGGCGGGTTCCACGATATTGCACACGAGAGTTGGTTCACATGGGGCTCATACCCGGCATAACTGAGCACGAGGCCCTGAGTGGGGCCGAATTCATCGCGTTGCTCGGCGCGGTCGAGCAGCGGCAACATATCGACCGCGCGTGGGCCGCCCGTCAGAACGAGCCGCCTGCCGCGGCTTCATCCGGCGAGGGTTCCGCCCCCGCCACCGATACACCGGCGAACGAATCGCCGTCGGCCGCGCCCGACGACGAGACTCCCGCCGAAGAAGGTGAGGCAGCGTCATGACGATGCATCATGCCCGATTTACCGTGTTCGGACTCTCGTTCGCATTGGTCCTCGGCGCACTGGCGGCAGCCGATGAGAATGCGCCAATCGAGACAGCAACGACACAGCAGTCGCTCCAGCCCGTCTCCGCAACGAGCCGTCAAGCCGTGCAAGACCGCCTCATCAGACTCAAGCAGATCGCTATGGAAGCGGCCAAAGCCTTGCCTGAGGGTGAGACCAAGGTGCTTCGCGCCGTCGTCATGGAACTG
>DOVP01000079.1:2782-3208 GCA_003520025.1 Phycisphaerales bacterium | reverse complement strand
GCGTCATCGATGTCAACGAAATCTCCTTTCAACTGATGCACTGACCTCCTCGCCCCCCACGGACCCCCCCCCCGCATGGATCAATTCAACGAAGCACTCGAGACCTTCAATGGCTACATCTGGACTGACTGGATGTTGTACATCCTGCTGGCTGTCGGACTGCTCTTCACGATCTGGAGTGGATTCAGTCAATTCCGCGCCCTGACTCATGGTGTCGCGGTCACCGCCGGCAAGTACGACAACCCAGACGATCCCGGCGCCATCAGTCACTTTCAGGCGCTCTCGGCGGCCCTCTCGGCGACGGTCGGGCTGGGAAACATCGCTGGCGTCGCGATCGCCATCGCGATCGGTGGGCCCGGTGCTGTGTTCTGGATGTGGGTCGTCGGCTTCGTCGGCATGGCACTCAAGAGCACCGAAGTCACACAG
>DOVP01000079.1:0-2477 GCA_003520025.1 Phycisphaerales bacterium | reverse complement strand
CTCAAGAGCACCGAAGTCACACAGTCCATGCTCTTCCGCGACACATCCGAACCGGACAATCCACACGGCGGCCCGATGTTCGTCGTGGCCAAAGGGATGAAGAAATGGGGACTCGGGGCCATCGGACAGTTCATCGGCGTGCTTTTCTGTCTGACGCTTCTTGTCTCGGCGGTCACGGGCGGCAACATGTTCCAAGCCTGGAGCGTGGGCGACATCACGCGTGAAGTCACCGACATTCCTGAGTACGTCACCGGCCTGATTCTGGCCGTGATCGTCGCCATGGTCATCATCGGCGGCATCAAACGCATCGGCTCGGTGGCGGGCGTGCTCGTGCCCTTCATGTGTGTGCTCTACGTGATCATCGCGCTCGTGGTACTGGGCTTCAATCTCGGAGCGATTCCGGACGTCTTCGCAATGATCTTCCGAAGCGCCTTCAGCCCGTCCGAGGCCAGTGGAGCCTTCGTCGGTGGTGCCGCCGGAACGGCCCTGTTGTGGGGAATGAAACGGGCCTTGTTCTCAAGCGAGTCGGGGCAAGGGTCGTCACCCATTGCTCACTCGGCAGCGCAGACCCGCGAGCCGGTCAGCGAGGGTGTGGTCGCTGGACTCGAACCCTTCATCGACACGATCGTCGTGTGCACGCTGACCGCGCTGGTGATTCTCTCGACTGGCGCGTTGACCCGCGGCGAGAGTGCGGAGGGTGCCGATGGCACCTTCGCCAAGACGCCCGCGGTGTCGATCCATGCGCAGGACGCCCACGGCACGACCACGCGGTCGTGGACGCTAGGCACGCCCACAACATTCCAGATCAAGGGCGAGGCGGTCGTATTCGGCAAGACGGACCTTCCGCATCGCACCGAGCGCGGCGTGGAACTCGGCGGCCCATGGAAACATGGCGACTCGGTCTTCGTGATCGCCCACGGCGGGGACATGAACGAAACCACCGCTTCGAACCGAGTCATGATGACCGGTTCAGTGGTGCTCCCCGAGGAACAGGGAACCGATCCCTACGTACGCTGGAACCTCATCAAGAGCAACAAGAAGGAGGTCGCGCACTGGTCGTCCATGATCGAGAGCGGCCTGCCCACGCTGGTCAGCCCGGTGATCTACGAGGACTACAAGGGCGCCACACTCACGGCGTACGCCATCAATCGGCAATTCCCAGACGTTGGAAACTGGTTCATTCTGATCGCCTCATGGCTGTTTGCGGTGAGCACCATGATCTCGTGGTCGTACTACGGGGAGCAGGGCATCGTCTTCCTGCTCGGCAACTGGGCGGTAGGCATCTACAAGATCATCTACTGCCTGTTGATCCTCGTCGCCACCGCCGGCATCGTCACCACCACCAAGGAGATCGGCAATCTGTCCGACCTCGGGACGGGTCTGATGCTGTGGGTGAATATTCCAATCATGCTCATCTTCGGCGCCACCGCGATGACTGCGTGGCACAAGTACTTCAAACGCGTGAAGTCTGGCGAGATCAAGGCGACTTCGGACCGTGAGCAGAACTGACGTTCACTGGTGCACCGCCGATATCGCAGATGCCATCGCAGAGGGTCTCATTCGCTGCGTGGAAAGTGATCGGATCGCTCAGTCTGTCAGCGGCATCGATGCACTCAACGAAGTGGACCTGCATCCGAAAATTGCCGACTCGCTCATACACGCCGGCTTCGGCGTGCACCGCGAGCAGCGATATATCGGCGCTCGCACGAAGCGATCTCGCAGCACAGGGCAACGCTGTGACCTGGTATTGACTCCGGATGATCGATCTCTGGCAGACCCTCAAGCCACGGCCACACTCTTTGATGATCCTAGTGCAGTCCCACTTGAAGAAGCATTCTGGCTTGAAGTCAAGAACATCGCCCAGTACACCGAAATGGGGCCGAATCCGTCATGGTCAAGTGAATTGCTCGGCACAGTGCGAGCCGATGTCGCCAAGTTGGCCAACGACCCGAACATCTATCACGCCGGATTGCTGATCGTGTTGTGGGTCGAGTCGGTCGAGGTAGCCGAACACGATCTCGGCATTTGGCAAGATCGATGCCTTGAGAAACAACTCCCGATTGCATCGCCGTCGCAGCGGACTTTCCCGATTCAGGATCGCCTTGGAAATGTCCAGTGCGTGCTGCGGGTCTACCCCGTCAGTCACCTTTGACCGGGCCGCTCTTGACTATGTCGGCAATTGCCTTGGCGCACTCACCTGCAAAGTCGTGCCCCTTGTAGGAGCCGAGCGCTCGGCGAAGTCCCTGTTGGTGGGACGCCGTACGACGGGAGTCATCGAGCAACCACTGGGCTTTGGTGATGATCTTCCCCGCTCCGCGGCACCACGGCACATATTCCGGAACGATCTCGTCGTCGGCAATGATATTGGGGAGCAACTTGTACTTCGTCCGAAGCAGCAGTTTGGCCCCGATCCAACTCAAGACGCCAGTCTTGTACACACCGATCATCGGATGGCACTGCCGCATGACATCCAGCGT
>DOVP01000305.1:15733-15910 GCA_003520025.1 Phycisphaerales bacterium | reverse complement strand
ACGACTCCAGATCGTCGGAAGAAGACGTTCTGGTCTGGAAGTGACGAGAAACAGGTAGGTTGATGGTGGCGGTTCTTCCAATGTCTTCAAAAGCGCATTTTGTCCAGGAAGATCCAACCGCTCCGCTTCATCAATGATGAACACCTTGGCAGGTGCCAGTGATGGTGTGCGATACGC
>DOVP01000305.1:12810-15401 GCA_003520025.1 Phycisphaerales bacterium | reverse complement strand
GCCTCATGAATGCGCCCGTCGCTGGTGCGTCCACCAAGCACACACTCTCGAAGCAGATCAAGCGGGATATTCATCTGCTTTCGCTCGCGGAGGCGTGGGTTGTTACTGCTTGCAGCGAGTGTCCGGTCAATGATGTGCAAGTCCGGGTGTGAAGCAGATTCCAGAAGTCGAGCGGCCCGTGAGGTTCGTGCACCATCTTGTCCTATCGTGTCATGTCCAACCTCTGGATCAAGCAGGACCGAAGCCACTTCGCGGGCGAGCGTACATTTTCCAACGCCAGTTGGTCCAGAAATAATCCAAGCATGGTGCATACGCTTGGAGCGAAGTGCGTGCTCAAAGGTGGAGATCGCCGTGTCGTGGCCAAGAATGCGGTGCATGGAAGGTTGACAGTATCCCACGTTTTTAGGTGATGCGTTTTGGCACCATTTGGACGAGTGGTGTATCGCCGCCGGCACACTGCTCCGGCATTGGCAGCATCAACGACTCCACCACGTGTCCACGGGAAGATGGAATGGGCCGCTGCTGCGTGGACCGCCGGTTCGATCGTGGGCTGTGGGTCGGACCTGCCATGGTGGTTTTGGCTGGTGCTCATGCTGGCGGCGTCGCCGTGGCTCGTTGTGGCTTCCATGCGGCGCTCCGTGATGATGATGGCCCTTCTCGTGGCCTGCCTGCTGCTCTCCGCTGGTCGAGCTGCCCGCGCTACACAAGTGGTGTCATCCACCGATATTCGATGCTGGATGGGTGCTTCTCAATCTGGTCCCGCCCGCCTCCGGCTGCAAGTGGGGTCACGCCGCGGTGATGGACGACGTTGGTGCGTGGTTTTGGCGTGGAATGAGTTGGATGAGTTCAACCCCGTATTTGACACCGAAATTCAAACAAGTACAAATAGATGGCACACAGCCAGCGGTCAGGTGCTGTTGAAGGCTGACGGGATTGCACTCACAACAGGATCCACGATTGATGCATCCGGGCGATGCAGAACAGGGCTCGGACGCGATGACCGGTTGGCGACGTTTGAGGTGTTCGGTACCACCCACATTCAACACGTTGATTCGCCACCACTGTGGCGACGTTGGATTGATGGGATTCGGAGACGCGTGTGTGATGTGCTGAGTGCTCCACCACTTCATCGCGGTCATACCCGCTCGGTGGTGTCCACCATCGTGCTTGGCCACCGCGATGGTCTGTGGAATGAAGTGTCGCGGCCGTTTCGAACGACCGGGACCGCCCACCTTCTTGCTGTCAGCGGGCTGCACCTGGCGGTGTTGTGTGGCATCGCTCTTACAGCATCACGATGGTGTGGGACATCGATTCGTCGAGGATCAATCATGGTGGTGCTTGTGACAGCGATCATGTTGGTGGTGGCACAGGTTCGAACACCACTGGCACGAGCCGGGCTGATGGTGCTGGTGGCAGCGGGTTTTTCAAGCCTTCGATGGCGAATGTCGGCCGGAAGCGTGCTGGCGCTGGCCGCGATTGCCATTGAGATCGAGAATCCTCGCGCGGTTGTTGATATTGGATTCCAACTCAGTTTCACCGTGGTAGCAGCCCTGATCTACCTTTTCCCAGCTTGGTCTCGTCGAGTTGCGGTTGTTGGCATTCAACGGTCGGCGTTTGTTGAATCCACCCGGGCTACAACAACAGCCTGGCTGGTCGCAACCCCGATCGCGGCACACCACTTCGGCATGTACAGCCTGCTCGGGATACCCGCGACACTATTGTTGTTTCCAATGGTCGCAGGCATTTTGGTGATTGGATATCTGCGGATCTTGCTGTCTGCATGGATATTTGCATCAGATGGAAGTGCTCATGTACTCAATGTAGTGGCGTCGGTACTGTGGGGTTCGGTGCTCATATTGGATCGGATGCCAGGGTCCGGCATTAACATCACCTCACCATCGTGGGCATGGGTGCTCGCAGCAGAGATGGCCGGGTTCGGCATCATGCTTGGAAACCGACGCACAACCCGACTTCTGAGCGGGCTTGGGCTTGTGGTGTTGTGGTTGGTTGCATCCACCACCTGATAGACCACTACAATCACAATCATGATATTGATGGTCACAACGATCGCCTGTGCGCAAACAATTCAACCACCAGAACCCATACCAAACATCACGGCGGTTCCTGCTCTTCCAGGCCACACCTATCGTGAGCCGGTACAGGTACTTTCTTTTCCAGGGGCGGACGACTCACTGGTAATCATTGAGCGGGCGGGTCGTGTTGTGGTGACGCCACTCCGCGGGGGGAACGATCACATTCTGCTGGACCTTCGAAAACACCTGACAACACGGAACAACGAAGAAGGGTTGTTGTCACTTGCATTCCACCCATCGTGGCCCCAGGTGCAGGAGGTGTACACCTATCGATCCATGAAAAACCCGCGGCGAACAGTGTTGTCGAGATTCACAGGATCAGAAGATGACCCCCAGATTGATCTGGATACCGAAGAGGTTCTTCTGGAGATCAAGCAACCTTGGGGCAACCACAACGGTGGAACAGTTCTGTTTGGTCCGGATGGCATGTTGTATCTGTCCGTTGGTGATGGTGGGAGTGCCGCGGACCCACATGAAAACGGGCAGAACATGTCGACC
>DOVP01000305.1:3906-12408 GCA_003520025.1 Phycisphaerales bacterium | reverse complement strand
CCGTTTGTCGGTACAGACGGCGTCAGACCGGAGATTTGGGCAACAGGACTTCGAAATGTGTGGCGGATGGCCTTTGATTCCAAGACAGGCGAACTGTGGGCTGGAGATGTTGGGCAGAACGCCTGGGAAGAAATCGACATCATCACACGTGGGGGAAACTATGGATGGAACCACAGAGAGGGCATGCACCCCTTCAAAAAGGGAACAGAAGACAATCCGGCGTTCATCAAACCGATCATCGAATACGGTCGCCGCGATGGCGGATCGGTGACAGGTGGTGAGGTATATCGCGGCGGAAAATACCCGTCGATGCAAGGTGTGTACATCTATGGTGATTACATGAGTGGCCGCATCTGGGGTGCGCGGCGGGATGATGATGGCGCGATTCAAACACGGGAGTTGACCGGCGAGAAACGACTGTTTCCGAGTTCATTCGGCGTTGGACCAAATGGGGAGTTGTACGTGTGCACCTTCAATGCGCCGTATCAACGAACCGGTCGAATCATGCGACTGGAAGCAAGTGGGAGCCAGACACCAAAAACCAAACCGAACCCCAAACCCCAGGAATCAGATCCCGGAACATGACCCCCGACCCCCGGAATCCGACCCCCGGAATCCGACCCCCAGAATCCGACCCCCGGAATCCGATCCCCAGAATTGGCTACCAGAACACGGTTTCTTCACCGGCCCTGTACATCATCCAACACCCGGTCAATGACCGAGTGGCCCTGCAAGGCGATCCGAGGAATGATCCGCCCCGAGATGATGACGGTCGGAACCCGCTGGAACCGATCCCGCTTGAACTCCGCAACATCCTGATCAACGAGATTCTCGACACCCGCTGAATTCAGGGCTTCTGCGAAGCGCGCACCGTCGATACCGATCGTGGCCGCCTGATCAACAATGGCCTGCTGGCCCATGTCACCAAGATCAGGCCCATTATCAATGAGCCAGAACGCCATCTCAATGGCCTTATCACCACCACCCACGACCCCGGCCGCTTTCAGTGCTCGAGCGGCGAGACACGCACCAGCACGACTTTCCATTCGCGCTGGGAGATTCGGATTGCAGTCATGTGAGATCGGGTTGACGCGAAGTTCCAGATCAGTGAGGCCATTCTGCTTCTCCCACTCACGAAGTTCATCAAGGAACGTCTTGGTGTTTGGACTGATAAAATCGATGAATGCCACAATCTTCGGCGCGTTCTCCGTGACCGCCGACCGCTTGAATACCCGCGCAGCAGGTTGGACATTTCGAACGCGGCCATCTTTCCAATCAGCCACATACTTGTCGATACCGGTTGGCGGCACCACAATTTCCGATTCTGTCTGCCCCGCCGCAATCGCATCCGCCACCCGGTTGACAGTACGCTTCAGATTTGCTGGAAGCATGTGCCACTTCAATTCAACACCGTTGATGAAGATCATTGGTGTGTAGAAAAGGCCGAGTTCGACTCCGTCTGCGATGTCACCCTGCACCAATTCGAGCGTTTCGTCGCTGGTCATGATTTGGGTGAATTCCTGTGGATCAAAACCAAGTTCTTCCACAAGAGATGGGAGTCTTCCCCCTGGAAATTGACCCTCGTGATCAAACAACCAGCGATGCATTTCCCAGAACGCCTCTTCTCCACCAAGAATTCCAGCGGTCTCGGCGGCACGAGCGGCCCAACAGGCGTTGGCGTGCATATTGCGGCTCAGGTTCGGATTACAGTCGGTACACATTGGGAACTGTTTGATCGACATGGCCACATCGTCGCGCTCGGCAAGGACGGATTGAATTTCACGCTCGAACCTCTGACAGTCCGGGCACTGGTAGTCACTGATCATGACAACCTGGACAGGAGCGTCCTGATCACCCCACATCCATCGACTGGCAAGTAGATCCTTGGATGGAGCCTCAACAGGCTTGGAAACAGAGGGTTCCTCCACAGGGGCAACAGTGACTGTCGGAGCAGTTTCGGAAACAGGTGTGGAGTCGGCTGCCCGTTGTGCTACAAACGCATCTTCAAACTGTTCAGCTTCGGCGGCGCGCGATGTGCTCAAACCGATTTGCCCGATGCCCAATGCAATTGTCGCAATGGAGAAGGCCACAACACCACCAACAACAGCCCTCGACCCAACAGCATGTTGGTGAGCAACCTCAATGGTGATCCACAGACCAAAGTTACAGACATGGACTGCGAGGCAATAGGGGCAGATCGCACCATCACCCACCATGATGAGAACGAATCCAAGACTCAACAATGCCCCTGCCCGGATGATCCACCGCAGCGAAGAAGAAACTCCGCTCCGGCTCAGTAGCATCGCAACCAAAAGGCCAAGGAACCAGGCCAGCCCGAGAAAGGACACAGGCCAGTTGAGCCACGGGATCCGTCCCCAAGGACCATTGGTGATCTGATCACAGGCGCTTTGGGGTCCACATCCCGGCAAAGAGTCACCGATCAAGCCGAGTTGTTTCAGGGCGAGCAGGCCGGAGAAGAAGATGGCACCAAGGACACACAAGAGGCCCAAATACCACCAAAATCCACCACTGGTCTGCTTGTTGTCATTGTTCATGTGAACATCATCCTCATCTTTCAAACTCCGCTCACCAACGCCACACGGGGGGTCTGTATTTCAACATACTCACCACATCACATGCGGTCCGGTGCCTCAATTCCAAGCAGATTCAGGGCATCACAAAGAACTCGCCCAGTGAGATCCGCTAGCCGCAATCTCGATCGTCGGAGGTCGTCCGTATCAGCCTTGAGCACCGGGCAGGCTTGATAGAAGGCATTGAACGCTTCTGCGAGACTTCGGGCGTAGGCGGCGATTCGGTGGGGCTCAAGCGTTTCGGCGGTGGCGTGGACGACACCATTCCACCTCAATAGAGCCAGCACCAATTGCCGCTCCACAGGCTGGTCGATCTGGAATGTGGCTCCAGCGCCATCATCTCCCGCTTTGCGGATGATCGACCGAATTCGGGCGTGGGCGTATTGGAGGTATGGACCAGTATCACCCTCGAAGGCGACCATACGATCGAGGTCGAAGACATAATCACGCACCAGGTCGTTGCTGAGATCGGCATACTTGACCGCACCAATGCCGACAGATCGGCCAATGGCGTCGAGTTCTTCTGGATCAAGCCCATGGGTCGGCGCGTGTGGATCCTTGGAACGCGTTCGAACCTCTTCTCGCCCCCGCTCAATCGCTTCGGTAAGCAGGCTGATTAGTGTGACATTCTTCCCACCGCGTGTCTTGAGTGGTTTTCGGTCACCACCAAGTACCGAACCGAATCCCGTGTGCGAGAATTGAACCACATCACCATCTGGCGTGGTATTCCATCCCGCAAGCGCTGCTGCATCGAAGACATCCTGAAAATGATCGTGCTGACGCGCATCAACGACGTAGATACACCGCGTGGCTTTGGTCTCCTGTGTGCGGCACCGCACAGCAGCCAGATCGGTTGTTGCGTACAGGAATCCACCATCAGATTTCCGAATGATCATTGCTCGATCGCGATTATCAAACCGCACAACCATGGCACCCTCGTCTTCACAACAGAGATTTCGATCCTGAAACCACCCCATCACATCCTGTAGATGATCACGATAAAAGGATTCACCCCGGTTGTTCTCTGGTCCCATGTCGACACCGAGCATGTCAACTGCTTCAGACATGGCGGCGAGCGTCACAGCAATGAGCGACTGCCAATCGGCGATCAATCCAGCATCACCAGCCTGCAGTAACACCAACGTTTCACCGGCAGCGGACCGTACTTCCGCAGCACCGGAATTCTGCGCTTCGAGTTCGGCGATGTGGTGTGGTCCAACCTGTTTGGAAACAGCCGCCTCCAACCCCCTGCTATCTGCTGTCGCCGCAGCCTGTACGGTGCGGTAGGCGGTATCCAGATCGGTCAACGTGAGCGCTGCAAGATCTGCCCCGTTGTTCCGCAGTTCACGCAGCACCATGGCGATAGGAAGTCCCCAGTCGCCAAGATGGTTTTCACGGTGGACGACATGACCGAGCCTCTCGAGAATGCGGGCAAAGGCGTCTCCGATGATGGTCGAACGGAGATGTCCGACATGCATCTGTTTGGCAACGTTCACACCACACATGTCAATGACGACATCGCCAGCGTCTTCGTCCGGAACAACACCAAGGTCCGGTGTGTCCATCATGGTCACCGCATCGAGCAGGATGGATTTATCGAGTCGAATATTGATGAACCCAGGTCCGGCGACCTCGGGTGTATCTGCCAACCCATCAAGATCAACAGCGTCCACCAACGCCCCCGCGACTTCTCGTGGAGCGCGTGCAAGTCGTTTACCGAGTCCCATGGCGACATTGCACTGGAAGTCGCCGAGGTCTGGTTTCGACGCGGGGCGAATAGCCGGATCAGTTTCGGCATACTCCTGCCCGGCGACTGCAACAATGGCCTTGGTGAAAGCTTCAGTGAGACATTGGACAGGATCTGCGGGCATTGGTCGAGCAGTTTAGTGGCCACCAGAGCGGCCCGGGAGTTGGAGGGAGGGATCGATTATGATGGCCGGTCTCATGGCGAGTCCCACCACCGAACCAACGACGATGCTTGAGAAGACCGATCGATGCGGCGATTTGGCACATCGGCCGCGGGTGCTGCTTGGCAAGATGGGGCTGGATGGGCACGACCGTGGCGTCAAGTTGATTGCGAGAGCTCTTCGAGACAGCGGTGTACATGTGATCTACTCAGGGCTCTGGCAGACGCCACGAAGCCTCGCGATCTCCGCTCGTGATGAAGATGTGGACTGCATTGCGGTCTCCATGATGAGCAACTCGCACAATGTGCTGGTTCCCAATCTGATCGAGTCCTGCCGGGAACTCGGATGCAGCGGTATCCGGATCAATGTTGGTGGAATTATCCCCCAAGAAGATGTTCAAGGCATGCTCGATGCCGGGGTACATCGCGTGTTCCACACGGGAACCAGCATGCTTGAGATCGTCGAAGCCGTCGCAGACGCGGTTCAACCATATGAGCCGTCAGATTCAGATACCGCGAAGCAATCACAACTCGCCAGAGCCATCAGCCTCTGTTGTGAGGGACACACGACCGATCATCCAAAAAAGCGACCCGCTCGCATCATCGGCCTGACGGGTTCACCGGGCGCCGGAAAGAGCACACTTGTTGCTGCGATGGCAAGTGAGTTACATGCTCGCGGCGAAAAACTGGCCGTTGTCGCATTCGATCCAATGAGCCCGATTACCAGTGGAGCGCTGCTCGGAGACCGACTGCGAGTGGATTTCAACACTGTCGGTGAATCGGTCTTCTATCGATCCTTGGCGGTTGTCGGTGAGGATTACCAACACCTGCCGTCTATTCTCGATTTGCTCGGTGGTGCCGGATATGAGCAGGTTGTCGTGGAAACAGTCGGGTCCGGTCAGAGTGATGTTGCTATTCGCGAGCATGTCGATTCCACGGTTGTGGTCGTCGTTCCGGGCATGGGCGATGCCGTGCAGATGGACAAGGCGGGCATTCTGGAGATCGCCGACACCTTTGTTGTGAACAAGGCCGATTTTGCCGGCGAGGCCAAACTCGTGCGGGAATTGCTGGACATCGCGACAGGCCGTCCCATCTTCGAGACAATCGCGACGCAAGGTCAAGGCATCGAGGAATTGGTGCAACACCTCTTCCCCGCTGCCTCCTGATCTCCGGCGTACACTGCCAACACAATGGCAGACACTGCGGCGCCGACCCAACAGCACCACGAACCGGTTACCGAACTTGCTCGCGACCTGCGGCTCTTCGATGTGACAATGGTTGGTGTCGGTGCCATGATCGGTGCCGGTATCTTCGCTTTGACAGGAATCGCGGCGGGCAAGGCGGGACCCGGACTTATCCTCGCCTTCTGCCTCAATGGTGTTCTCACGCTCTGCACAGCGATGGTCTACGCCGAGGTTGGTAGCGCCGTTCCGGCTGCTGGCGGTGGGTATCTGTGGGCTCGGCTTGGCCTTCCCGGACCAGCGGCGTTCTTGACTGGGTGGATGGATTGGCTGGCCCACGCCGTCGCCGGGTCGTTGTACGCAGTGGTCTTTGGTGCCTATGTTGTCTGGGGTGCCCAGACGATTCTTGGGCTGGGTGAACCGCCGAGCGGCGCAGGGCACGGCGAAGGGATGGGCACGCTGTTTGGCATGCCCGCATGGCCGATTGCAAAAGGCTTGACGCTCGCGGTATGCCTGTTGTTTCTCTGGATCAACCACCGCGGCTCAAGTGAGACCGGCAAGGCCGGGAACATCATCACAGTCTCAAAGATCATCGTCATCGGCATCTTCATTGTCGCCGGCCTGTTTGCGATGGTTGGGAGCGGGGAAGAAGTGGTCGGTCAGAAATTCACACCATTTCTCCCAGAAGGGTTTAGTGGAGTGCTTGTAGCGATGGGTCTTACCTTCATCGCCTTTGAGGGGTACGAGATCATCGTGCAGGCTGGCGAGGAGGTGGTCGAACCACGCAAAAACATTCCGAAGGCGGTCTTTTTATCACTGCTCATTGTGATTCCGATCTACATTTTGGTTGCCATTGTGTGCCTTGGTGCGTTGGTCATTCCACCCGATGTCATGGCGGCGACTGAGTGGAGTGCTGGGGAGACATGGCGGTATCTAGCGGGTTTGGGCGAGACCGGTGTGGCGGTGGCAGCCAACACCTTCCTTCCATGGGGACTTGGCGCGATTCTGCTTGTGATCGGCGCCGTGCTTTCCACCATGAGCGCGCTCAATGCCACAACATTCTCATCAACCCGCGTGTCATTCGCCATGGGTCGCGATCGATTCCTTCCAGCAGCACTTTCTCATGTGTCACCAAAAACCAGAACGCCAACAATCGCGCTTGCGGCCAGCGGTGTGTTGATTGTCTCCGTGGCGATTTTGCTTGATGCCGAAATGGTTGCAAGTGCCACATGTGCCATGTTTCTACTGGTGTTTGCCATGGTGAACATCTCATCAATCGTCATTCGACGTAAGTATGGGGACAAACTGCAGTATGGATATCTGGTTCCAGGTGGACCGGTCATACCAATCATCGCAGCGGTTGGGCAAGTTGTATTGGTGATCTGGCTGCTCTCGTCCCAACCCCTGATGTTGTGGCTCACGGTCGGCTGGGTGGCTGTTGGCCTTGGCATCTACTACTCGTGGTCCAGATCACAAGAGCATGCCTTCAGAGCTTCGCCTGTGATCTATGAACAGACTCCACACGTTCTCACATCAACACATCAGGTACTCGTACCAGTTGCGAACCCGGCGACAGCAGGATCATTGGTGGAACTGGCGGCTAGGTTGACCGATCCAACAGACACCGCGGTGACGGTGCTCAATGTCGTCAAGGTGCCAGAACAACTTCCATTCGGATCGACCGAACCATTCGTGAAGGAGGGCAGAGTGGTTGTTGAGAAGGCAATGGCCATCACCGAGACCATGGGTCGCGAGGTGGCTGGTTTGGTTCGGGTGAGCCGGCATCCAGGCCAAGCCATTGTCGAGACTGTGGCCGAGCGAAAGATCGACACGCTCGTCATGGGGTGGACCGGACCGAAGCGACAACCACGCCGCATACGGACGATTGTGATTGGTGAGCAGATCGATACAGTCATTCGCCGCGCTGATTGCGACACAGTTATTTTGCGTGGATCGGTTCCATCTGAACCGAAGCGAATTGTGGTACCTGTTGCCCATCCAAAACAGGGCCGCTTTGCAATCGGCATCGCCGCCCATCTTGCTGGACCATCTACGATCGTCGAAGCAGTTCGCGTAGTAGCCAATCCAGATGACAAGGAATCTGCTGAGAGGCGGCTTCATGTGGACCTGTTTGGAGAAGAGGGATCCCCAGATCTTCCCAGGGTGGAGTGGCCAGTAGAGTTGACAATTGTGGTTGCAAGTGACATCACCGACGCGCTGGTTGAAGCGGGTGACCGCGCTGACATATTGATTCTTGGCGCTTCGATGGGCGGCTGGCGCGGCAGCATGTTCAGCCCGATTCAATATGGCGTTGCGGAGCGGTGGCAGGGACCATTGTTGCTGGTTCGGATGCGGAGCGGCGCGGCGAAGTTCGCCGCGCACCGCACAATCGACTTCCTTGTCTCAACGGAGCCGGAAGCATGAGCATCCGAGATTTACGAAAGATGGGCCTGTTGAAACCGGAGTCTCAGTGGCAGGATCGCGCTCCCAAATCGAGCACATCGGCGTGCTGGACGGTCTTGTGGGCAACTATTGCCATTGGTGGGTGCGTGCTGATGGTTCTGGGTGACGGCGGCGGATTGACATGGGTCGGCTTGGCCGGATTCGTCGTTGCGCTGTGTGGATTTGTCCGGCTCAATATTGGTTCGGTGCAGGCCGGTGGGTTGAAGTAGTCAAAGGGGTCGGATCTACACAACCTACTCTCATGCCGTCAGTCGATTGCATCCCGCTGGCAGATCTCAAAGTCCATGATCGATTGCACATCACCGACAGATAGTGAGGCGATGTTGTTGAATCGGGCAATGATCTGCGATGGATCGTCTAC
>DOVP01000305.1:0-3529 GCA_003520025.1 Phycisphaerales bacterium | reverse complement strand
GGTGTTCCGGGCGTGGCCAGAGGGATACATCACGAGTCCACTATCAAAGTTGGTGCCATCTTTCAGTGTGATCACCACAGAAGTCGGGATGCCGTCCGGATACCGGCTGTCGTATTCTTCGCCACCGTGTTCGAAGGCGATCAAATCCATGAGTGAGCGGGTGGTATTGTCGACAATCGCACTGCGGCCATAATCTTCAGGAAGGAGCATGAGCGCCTTCCACCACGAGTCATTGCCGTCGGCAATTGCACCCGTTCCAGTCTTCGCCGCGAGATCAATCGCCTTGCGAAGCATGGTGGAGACGATATAGACCATCGAATGGTCTGCGCTTTGCCGTGTGCGTGGGTCACGCTTGGCGGGGTCGCCGATGATTCCAAACGCGGGCTCGTAGGCGACGATTCGAATCTCTTTGATTGTCTCCGGGTGTTCCAGAATTGCCGGATTGGCGGAGATGAGATCAATCAGTCCCTGCAGCGCACCGGCGCTCTGGTGTTCATAGAGACCAAGTTTGAAATGCATGCCCATCACCGCAAAGTCATCGCCACCATGGGTCAGTACCAGATCGAACGGCGAATCACCGTTCGTAGGTTCGAATTGCCGCCAGATCGCCTCTGGGTTTCGGAATATATCTTTCGGTCCGACGAAGCCACGCATGGATCGCTGCATGGAGAGCACCGCTACCTCGGTGCTGATGGCGGCTGAGGCACCCTTGGAGTCGGATAACTGCTTTCCGGCACGAATGGCTCGCCACGGAATGTAGTGGGCTACGACCATTCCAATGGCGGACTCGATCTGCTCTGGGGTGGCGCCGCACATGGCACCATATACAGCGGCGGATCCAATAGCCCCATGCACCACATGGTCGATTTTGTACGTCTTGAGACTGAAGACTTCTGCGAGTCGACCACGGATTTCATCGAGACAGATCATGCCACGCAGCGCGGCACCGCCATCGAGACCCGCAACTTGTGCAGCAGCGAGGGGAACGGCGTAGAAATCGTTGTGCCCAAACTCACCCGCCGTATGACCAAGCGCCGGGTTGAAACCAAAATTGGTTCCGTTGCTGTCCCATTCCCGCACAGCCGAGGCGTTGGCGAGTATCGCCTTTTCCGGCGAGAGAGGAGTGGCGCATCCGAACATCGTGGCACCACCCTCCTGCTGATATCCAATCGCCTCATCTCGAAGCACACACGGAGCGTTGGTTTGCAGGGCAATCGCCGAGAGTCCGCACAACACACTGTCGACGAGGAACTGTGTCGTCCGGTTCTCAACACCAGTGCTTGGCGCACCAATAGTTCCAGACATGAAGTCACACGCGAACCGTCCAATGCCCAGAGCCTGATTGGAGTCGCGGCCCAAGGTGATGGTGGTTTCGGTTGCTGTGACGGTCATTGTGGCGGCGTCCTTATTGGTGGTTTTCAAAGAGATCCACCTCATCTGTGGACCCGAGAACCACACCGGTACGTTCATGCAGCGTGGTGGGACACAGATCGAGTATGCGCGTCCCTGATGTTGTGATGGCACGCCCACCAGCCTGCTCGATGAGCATCGCCATTGGCATTGCTTCATAGAGCAGCCGCAGTTTGCCATCCGGCCGGTCGCTGGTCGCTGGGTAGATGAAGATGCCCCCCTTGAGCAGCGTGCGATGCACATCGGCGACCATCGACCCGATGTACCGGGACGAGTAGTTGTGCTCATGCGCCCAACTCAAGTATGAGCGAACACCATCCGAAAATCGACTTGAGTAGGCTTCATTGATCGAGTAGATGGGACGAGCGTGTGGCATAGTGACGCCGCGCTTGGCGAGCACATATGAACCAATGGAGTGGTCGAGCACGAACATGTCGACACCGTGCCCAGTGGTGAGCATGAAGATTGTGGATGACCCATAGAGCACATATCCAGCCGCGACAATTTCGGCATCGGGCGAAAGAATGGCATCTACGCCCCCCTTTCCATCAGCAGGCAACCGGACGATGCCGAAGATCGTCCCAACACCAACAGAGACATCGATGTTGGAAGACCCGTCGAGTGGATCAAAGAACACGGCGTAGCGGCCACCCTCGTCTCGGGTCTTGAGCACGGTCGGTTCTTCATCTTCCTCACTGACGAGGACGCCGATATTGGCGCGGCTTCCAAGGCACGACTTGATGATGTCGTTTGCAATGACGTCGAGTTTTTGCTGCCGCTCTCCGTGGGTGTTCTCGGCGGACAATTCTCCAAGCACATCTTCAATGCGGGCGCGGCGGACCTTGTTGCCGATGGTCTTGGTCGCCAGTGAAATGGCCGAGAGGATCCACGAAAAGTCGCCAGTCGCCCCCGGGTGAGCTCGTTCGCCGGCGAGTACGTGGCTCTGGAGCGACATGAGGTTGTCATCGGTCCAGGTGGTCGTATCGGCCATGTGGGGAGCCTCCTGTGCCGGGGCGGGAGCAGGGTAGAGCGGGTACGATTCCGGGTCCCTTGCCTGCTGTTGCCGTGAAAGGCCCCCCATGGTAGCCGACCGACGAGGGATCTACCCCGACCTCAAACACCCCATGGAGTTTCAACCATGACTTCCAGCGTGATTCTCTCCGCCCGTCGCACACCAGTTGGACGCTTCTTTGGAGGCTTCAGTCGCACTCCCTCACCCCAACTCGGTGCGCTTGCGGTAGAGGCCGCATTGGAATCAGCGGGCGTGGATGCAGGTGCCGTCGATGAGTGCATCATGGGATGTGTGTTGCAGGCCGGCCTTGGACAGAATCCTGCGCGGCAGGCAGCGCTCAAAGGTGGCCTTCCAGTGTCAGTGAGCGCCCAGACGGTCAACAAAGTCTGTGGCTCTGGATTGCAAGCGGTGATGACTGCGGATCAGTCGATCAGAGCGGGCGATAACCGTATTGTCGTAGCAGGTGGTTTCGAGAACATGACGCGGGCACCTCACTACGCCGACGTTCGATCTGGAATCAAGTTCGGTCCCGGCACACTGCATGACCACATGGCCCACGATGGACTCGAGTGCGCTTTCGAAGGTTGGGGCATGGGAATGGCCGCCGAGCACACCGCGGCGAAGCACGGTATCAGCCGTGAGGACATGGATGCATTCGCAGCCGAGTCACATCAGAAGGCGGCAAAGGCTGCGGCAGAGGGCTGGTTTGATGCCGAGATCATTCCCCTGACCGCCGAGCAGATAAGTGCGCGGGCCGATGTCATCGCCGACGAGGGTATTCGTGCCGACGCAAGCGCCGAGTCCATGGGGAAACTGCGGACGGCCTTCAAAAAGGATGGCACCATCACAGCGGGTAATGCCTCGCAGATCAGCGATGGGGCCGCCGCGGTCGTTGTCGCCTCCGAGGAAGCAGCCGCCGCCTGCGGCGCTTCGCCAATAGCCAGAATTCTCACCACCAACACGGTTGGTGTGGAACCCAAAGACCTTTTCGAGGCCCCCGGGTATGGCGTCGCCGCGATGATCGAGTCGGCCGGACTCACCCTTGGCGACATCGACCTTTTTGAGCTCAACGAGGCCTTTGCCGCCCAGGCACTCTGCAACATGCGG
>DOVP01000055.1 GCA_003520025.1 Phycisphaerales bacterium | reverse complement strand
GGATATCCAGCCCCCGACAGGGCGAAGCAAGGCACCCACCCCCGCCCCGATCCAGATGTATCCGGCCGATGACAGGCCTGTGGAATCACCCTTGTTAACGCCGATCTGGACCACCCCGAACACATCATCGATGAGTTTGGGGAATGCATTGGCATAGCCGATAAACGAACCAAATGTCATCACGTAAAGCCAGGTCATGATCCAATTGTGCTTCTCGCGGAAAATGCCGAACTGGCCCTGCAGGCTGGCCTTCGTCTCTCGTGGCGTCAAAAACCGCATCCCGAGCAGTGTGATCACGATCGCCACCACCACGATCAAGAAGGTCTTGACCAACATCGGGAAGCCACCCCAGGGAATGACGAGCAGGAAGATGCCGGCTGCAGCACCAAAGTAGCCCAAGATCGTCAGCCACATGTATTTGGCCACCGCCACCGGCGTGCCGCCGTGCTTGTGGAAAGGCATGTTGTGCATGAGCAGGAACGCGAGAATGACCAAAGCAACCAGAATTGGAACCCAGACGAGTCCGGCATTCTGAATCCACATGTTCGTTTGCACACCTTCGGCCTCGAACGTGTAAGGATCACCGCTGAGCGCGCCGAAAAGTGGGAAGGTGATGACCCACGGAATCAGGAACTGCATCGCGCTGACGCCGAGATTGCCGAGTCCGGCGTTCAGTCCCAAAGCCAATCCCTGCATTCGCTTGGGGAAGAAGAACGAAATGTTGGACATGGAGGATGCAAACGCGCCGCCGCCCACACCAGAAAGGGACGCAAGGATGATGAACACCCAGAATGGGGTCGTGTGATCCTGCAGTCCGATGCCCGCGCCCAAGGCCGGAAGTATGAGCAGCAACGAAGTCATGAATTTCACGTTCCGACCGCCGCTGATGGCGATCATGAACGAGTTTGGTATTCGAAGTGTCGCCCCCGCAAGGCCCGCCACTGCGGGCAGGGTGAAAAGCAGTGCCCGGTAGCCGGACTCGTCGTACGGCTGTCCGTCGTTCATGAAGGTGAAGTTGAATAACCCCCCCCCACTGCCGAAGTGGATCTCCTGGATGTACTTGGCGATCATCCCCCAGTAGATCCAGACCGAGAAACCAAGCAGCAGGTTGGGAATTGAAAGCCAGAGGTTGCGGTTGGCGATTCGCTTTCCCTGGTTGTCCCAGAACTGGTTGTCTTCCGGTTCCCATTTGGCGAGTTCTGGCATCAGAGGGTCCCTTCGAGTGCGTTCGCAAAGTTGAGAAAGAGCCCGACGCACAGCCGACTCTCTTGCTGAAGATCCGGAACGGGCCGTGTTTCAGTCCAACGACACAACATGATGTTTTTCTGATTCTCGGGCAAGTCTACTCGATTCGCCTCAGCAACTCCGGGGCATGTTCGCGGGTGACCCTCCGAACAACCCGGTGCATCCACAGCAAGCAGATGCAGGCGACCACCAACAGGAACATCCAACTGGTCGTCCAAAGGCCTGTTCCGCGGAGCAAATAGCCGAAGACCACGGGCAGCACGAAACCGCCGAGGCCCCCCAGCACACCAACCATCCCGGAGGCCACACCGACGTCCTCGGGGAAGTACTCCGGAATGTGTTTGTAGACGGCAGCCTTGCCGATGCCCATCAACGATCCAATGATGAAACAGAGCGCCGTGAATATCCAGATATTGGCTTGAAAGAAGATATGGGTAATACCGCGAGCAATCAGTTCTTTCTTGCCAACCTGCTGCCCAACCTCCACTGTCGGCTCGTGCCAGGACATCCCTCTCGGGAAGACCAAGGTGCCGGAGCGGCGTTCGTCTTCCGAAACAAGTTCTCCATCCTTCGGTGACATTTCATACGTAACGGAATCGAAACCGTCCGATTCCACCACGATCGAGTTCGCTGTGACCTCGCTCACAACGCCCGCTCGCCGTGCCATCACGCCGCTTCCGGGAGCGTGTATGTCCATCTGCGGAACGATCAGCAGTGCGCAGCTGATGATCGAAGTGCCGAACACCCAGTACAGCACAGGCCTGGCCCCCCATCGATCGGACATCCATCCGCCGAGTGCTCGAATGACGCCGGAAGGAAAGCTGAAAATCGCGGTCAGGATGCCGGCCAACACGACCGTTGTGCCGTAGGCATTGACGTAGTAGGGCACCAGCCACTGGGCGAGGGCCACGAAGCCGCCGAAGACGAAGAAGTAATACAAGCCAAATCGCCAAACACGCATCGATGCCAAGGGACGGAGCCGCTGCCCGAGGGTCCGCCCTCCTCCGCCGGCGGCAATTCTGGTTGTCGTGGTGAGCAGGAACACGATTGCCGTCACGACCAATACGCCGGCATAGATCCTCGGAAGCCATCGCCATCCATCCGGGTTTTCTCCCCCGGCGGTGAACACCCCGAGCAGATACGGGGCAATCAGCACGGTCAATGCCGCTCCCGCGTTGCCAGCCCCGAAGATGCCAAGGGCCGTTCCTTGAAGACGCCTGGGGAACCACACAGATGTATAGGCAATCCCCACGGCAAAGCTCGACCCCGCAAGGCCGAAGCCCAGACTTGCAAAGAAGAACTGCCAGTAGGTATTGCAGAACCCCAGCAGAAACATCGGCACCGCCGTGATCAGCAGCAACACAGTATTGACGAGCCTTCCCCCCCACCGATCTGTCGCGACGCCAAGTGGAAGTCGGAAGACCGCACCGGTCAGAACTGGGATGCCGATCAACCAGCCCATTTCTGAAGGGCCCCATTTGAAAATCCCATGATCGACAAGAAACGTAATCAGGACACCATTGAGCATCCATACTGCAAAGCAGATCGTGAATGACAACGTGCTGGCGGTGAGAATCCACCATGCCTTTTTGTCTACGTCACTGGACATTCCGGACTTTCATGGACAGGGCCTTCCTTCGAAGCGGGGCGAGGCCAAGCCACGTAGAGAAACTCAGAAAGAAAATGAACCGCCTCATGCAAAAAGCCTGCATCGGCCTGGTCTTCAAACTAAACAGATCGATTGACGTTGCCTTGCTTTGAATATCCATTGGAATCGTTCTACGCAGTTGTGCCCCGATGCGCCGCCCAGAACATGCCCTAAAAAAACACTGCATTACACACTGCACCACGCGCCCGATGGACCTTCGTCCAGGTCGGGCATGCGCTATTCGGCTCACATTCACTGCCGGTCTCCAAGCCCCCTCTGCCCGTCTGACCCACTGGTCTGTATCTGACCCTTCGCCGCAAGAACTACTCTGCGCTCACAACGTCCTTGGGGAGGATCTTCTCTCGAACATGGTGGACCAAGGCCCACCGCTCGTCCTCACTCAACTGCGGGAACGCGAACATCAGGTTGCTGTCTCCATACGCACCCGGAACTCCAAGCGTGATGCGGGTGTACAAGTCCTTCGGAGAAGACCCGAGTTTGACTTCGCCCCGATCAAGCCTCGCGGGCTTGATCTCCTCCCATGATTCAGGCCCTGTCTGCCGCCAACTGATGACCTGCTTCGTGCCACCACTTCCATCGGCCCCATGACACTCGACGCAATTGGCCGTCCAGAGTTCAGCACCCTTGGCGAGCATCGCTGGGCTCGCAGCAGGCGGTTCGCCCACAGCCAGCGGTGCGCCGGGACTGGGACCTTCTGCACGGAACTCGTTCAGCACATCCACGAGCGAGAGAATCTGCTCGTTGGTCAAGTCCGGGAAAGCGGGCATACCGGAGCCGTCGAGACCAAAGGCGATGGTTCGGAAGAGATCGTCATCCGAAGCAATGCCGTTGTCCGTCGATACAAAGTGGTATCGGGCACCCTTGTGCCCGCCACGATGCACGAGATCTCGAGGAAGAGCTGCAAAGGTGGGCGAGTTCATGCCATGCCCGTCGCCATGTCCATCGTTTCCATGGCAGCGAGCACACTGACTGATGTACAGCGGGTAGCCCATCAGCCACGTTCCCGACTCGGTTTCAATCATGCCGGAATTCTTGTT
>DOVP01000103.1 GCA_003520025.1 Phycisphaerales bacterium | reverse complement strand
CGTCTGGCGAATTCGCGGATGGCCTCGTGCATCGACGCCTCGTCGAAGTCGGGCCAGTACGTTTCGGTCACGTAGATCTCGGCGTAGGAGATCTGCCAGAGCAGGAAGTTGGAGACGCGAAGTTCCCCGCCGGTGCGGATGAGCAGGTCCGGGTCGGGAAGTCCGGCAGTCCAGAGGGCATCATCGAGTTTGGATTCGTCGATGTCGGTAGGGTCGATGGTTCCAGCCACCGCCTGCTCGGCAAGCGTGCGCGCGGCGTTGACGATCTCCTGACGAGCACCATAATTCATGGCGATGTTGAGACTGAGACGGGTATTGCCTTTCGTCTTGGCTTCAGCGGTTTCGATTTCAGAGAGGACATCCGCAGGAAGGCCTTCTCGCTCACCGATCATGCGAAAGCGGACGCCATTTTCCATCATGGTCTCGTACTCGAGTGGGAGCATTTGCAGCACCAAGTCCATGAGTGCCGCCACTTCATCCGGTGGACGCTTCCAGTTCTCGGTCGAGAAGGAGTACAGCGTGAGCGCCTCGATGCCGAGTCGTCCGCAGGTCTCGATGGCCGTTCGTGCTGCATCCGTTCCCGCGACGTGCCCCTCAGTTCGCGTGAGTCCACGCCCTTCGGCCCAGCGTCCATTGCCGTCCATGATGATGGCGACGTGCCTCGGCCGCTGCTCCGGCGGCACATCGAGATCGCATTCCGGGCTCTCGGTATGCTCGCTGATGCGTACGCCCTCGCTCACGCGCCGACTGCTTCGGTCATGCGAATGGTCTGCACTCGGTCCGGGCCGACGCTGGCGATCTGGACCGGGCACCCCACGAAGTCCGCGATGCGGTCGAGATAGTCGCGGGCCGCTGCTGGAAGTTGATCCTCACTCGTTATCGAGTCGATCTCTTCGGCCCAGCCTGGCACGGTCTCCCAGATCGGCTCCACCATCGCCAGTTTCCTCGCATCGGGGAAGAATCTGTCCGTGACGGTGCCGTCACTCAGTCGGTAGCCGGTGCAGAGTTTCAGGGTCTCGAATCCGCTCAGTACATCAAGCAGCATGACTGCCAGCGAGGTACACCCGCACACCATGGCCGAGTACCGCACAGCGACGAGATCGAGCCAGCCGCACCGTCGCGGTCGGCCGGTTGTGGTGCCGTATTCGTGTCCGCGTTCTCGAATCCGCTCGCCGCTCGCCCCGAGATCTTCGGTCGGGAACGGGCCTTCGCCGACCCGCGTGCCGTAGGCCTTCACGATGCCGACGGTCTCCGCGATCACGCTGCCGGGTAATCCGGTGCCTGGGGGGATGCCCAGGGTCGAGCAGTTGCTGCTGGTGACGTAAGGGAAGGTGCCATGGTCGATGTCCAGCAGACACGCGTTGGCACCCTCGAAGAGCAGCCGCTTGCCGGCACGGACAGCATCGTGCAGCGCATAGACCGTGTCGGTGATGTACGGAGCGAGTTGCTCACCCAGCGCGTGGTACTCGGTGGCGAGGGCTGCAGCATCGAGTGGGGGAGCATCGACGCCAAGGGCTTCCAGCTCGCGTGAGCGAATGGCGCACACGATGTCCAGACGCCGCCGCAGCACCGCCTTGTCGAGCAGATCGCCCATGCGAATTGCGAGCGAGCGGTGCACCTTGTCGGCATAGGTCGGCCCAATGCCGCGGCGGGTGGTGCCGATCGAGAGGTTCTCGTCGCCATGATCGGCGGCGCGGGCGAGCACCGTTTCCAACGCGCCGTCGTGTTCCTTGTGATAGGGCATGACGACATGGCTTCGGTCGGAAACAAGCAACTGATGTGGCTGGACCTCGCGGCCCCGTTCTCGCAGTGATTTGATTTCGATGAGCAGTTGCTGCGGATCGACTACGACGCCGTTGCCGACGACGCATACACGGTCGGGCGAGAGAATGCCCGATGGCAGGAGGTGCAAGGCATATCGATCGCCGTCGATCACGACGGTGTGTCCGGCATTGGCGCCGCCGTTGTAGCGGACGATCACATCATGATCGGCAGCGAGGAGGTCGACGATCTTGCCCTTGCCCTCGTCGCCCCATTGCAGGCCAACGACGGCTGTGGCGGAAGGTGTCATCATGGTTGGAATGGTAGGCACTCAACCGCAGCCCCGTGGATTGACGAGAACCAGTTGGGGTGCTGCGGGGCCAGGGGCGGCCTCCGTTTACCGCTCGATGCTCATGGCAGTCGATCCGTCGGCTGTGGTCCGTGTGATGGAGACGAGGAAGGTGACCGGCCCGATGCGGACTTCGTCGGCGTCGGAAAGATCGGCCTTGCTGATCGGTTCGCCATTGAGCAGCGTTTCGCACTCCGGGTCGCGGCTGAGTAGGACGGCCTTCCTGTTCTCAAGGGCGATTTCGCAGTGGCGAGCAGACACGCTGGGCATGGGGATCCGCAGGTCGCACCGGCCATCGCGGCCAATCACCGTACGTCCGTCCTCGATCGGGAAGATCCGATCGCCTTCGGTGCCGGTCTGCATGATCAAGGCCAACTTCACGGGCTCGCCCTCGTAGGATGTGCGTTCGACCCTGGGATTCATACCGCCGGTGCGGGTCGCAGCAGGACACTCACATGCCCCACCTGAACGTGTTCGATGGTACCAAGCATCCGGGCGATTCCCCAGTGGAATCTGGCTCAGCCGAGGATGTCCTCAGGCATGTGGAGCGCGTAGGTGCAGTTGTGCAAGGGATTTATGTCCACGTTCCTTTTTGTGTCCACAGGTGTCACTACTGTGACTTCTTCACGATCGCGGGTCGGGATGAGTACCGGGGACGATACGTAGACCGTGTGCTCAGCGAGGCGGCTGCGGCGGTGCCCCGGCTTAGACAGGGAATCGAAACCATCTTTATCGGTGGGGGAACGCCCACGCACCTTCCCCCGCGTGATCTGTCGCGACTGCTCCTGGGCTTGCGAACATTGTTGGCTGCGGGGGGGCACTCGCTCAAGGAGTGGACCATCGAGGCCAACCCGGACACGATTACGCCGCAACTCGCAGCAATACTTGCCGAGTCGGGTGTCACGCGAGTCAGCCTCGGGGCACAGTCATTTGACCTTGATTCGCTCCGAGTACTTCAGCGACACCATCAGCCTTCGAACGTGGGCCGCGCCATGGAATTCCTGCGAGACGCGGGCATCGAAGATCTGTCACTGGATTTGATCTTCGGGATTCCCGGGCAGGCCGCCCCTCTGGATATCTGGGATGGCGACCTTGATGCTGCCATTGCATTGTCGCCTACGCACCTGAGCTGCTACGGATTGACCTATGAGGCTGGTACGCCCCTGCGGCGGCGACTCGATGTGGGCGACATCACCAGTGTCTGCGAGGACATCGAAGCTCGCCTCTATGAGCAGGCCATGGACCGGCTTGCCGCGGCGGGTTTCGAGCAGTACGAGATCAGCAACTGGGCCCGCCCGGGATATCAATGCCGGCACAACCTCGGCTACTGGCGGAATGCCAACTGGTGGCCTCTCGGTCCGAGCGGTTCCGGCCATGTGGACGCTCGCCGCTGGCGGAACGTGCCTCGCTTGGGGCCGTGGCTGGAGGGTAAGGGACTTTCGCCGATAGACTCGTTCGAGCAACTGGATCTGGATGGCCGTTTTGGTGAGATACTGATGCTCGGGCTTCGGCTGAATGAGGGGGTGCCATCCAAGCAGGTTGAGGAGGCCGTTTTGACCCCGGATCGAGGACCAAGCCGCAAGGATGCAATCGATCGACATCTCGCGGCCGGTTTGCTTGTGTGGCAGGCCGATCGGCTGATCCTCTCATCCCGCGGTCGCCTGCTCGCCGACACCGTGATCGGCGATCTCCTTTGATCGATATTCTTCATGCCGCCAATGGGCTTCCCCGATAAGGAATTGGCCCTGACTGCACACTCATGAACCGCGTTACCACCTTCTGCCGCCTGAGATCCGCTTTGGCACCGGCCATCCGGCCGGTGCTCCAGTACGTCCCACCGGTTCGCTGGGCGGCACTCAAGGTATTGGCCTGCCGTCAGCCTGCCGAAATGGAAGTGGGGGGACTGACGTACGAGGTGCACCCGGCCGATTTCGGCGTGACCTTCGAAATTGCCTCGACCGGCGACTACGAGCCGGTCACCCGGGCGGCCTGCGTTGCGGCGCTGCATGTGGGGATGACATTTCTTGATATCGGCGCGCATGTGGGTCTGTTCACGGTGCCAGCCGCGATGGCGGTTGGGGCGGAAGGGCGGGTCATCGCATTTGAGCCAGATCCCGACAATCGGCGGCTTCTGGAGCGGAACGTCGCGCGGCACGGGCTTGAGCATGTGCAGATCATCAATGCTGCCGTTGCCGACCGCGGAGGTGAAATTACGCTCAAACGCTCGCCATTTAATACGGGAGATCATCGTATCGACACTCGCAGCAGTGCCCGCGGCGTGCAGGTGCCGATGGTGGCGATGGACGATTGGCTCAGCGAGCATCAGGTCAAGCCGGACGTCATCAAGATGGATGTGCAGGGCGCAGAGCCGCTGGTTCTTCGCGGCATGCGGTTGCTCCTGAAGGGAGATTCTCCGCTGCAACTCTTCCTCGAGTTTGCGCCTGCGATGCTTCGCGCATCAGGTGCCGATCCCGGAAGCATGCTTCGGGATCTTGAAGAAGCCGGGTTCGAGATTGCCATCATCGACGAGCGGCGTGGCGGCTCGGTGGCATCAGATGCCGAGGCTGTCATGGCGGCGTGTCCTTCGCGTTCCTACGTCAATCTTCACTGTGTTCGAGGTGCAGGTTGATGCGAACAGGCTTGAATACCGCTGCCGCTGACCGCAAGTGGGGCATGCTCAGTTTGTTGTTCATCGTGGTATTCGCCTTTGTGCTTCGCGGAGTCACCAACATC
>DOVP01000273.1:1832-7763 GCA_003520025.1 Phycisphaerales bacterium | reverse complement strand
TCGAGAACGGCGCACTCAGCGATGATGTCAAGATGATCGTGGCCCTTGAGGGTGGCATCGAGCCGGGGCGCTGATCGCTGATGGTTGAGTCGATGCTCTGGAGCGTCGGGATTCCAGCCACGGCAGGCGGTCTGCTGCTGGCGTGTTGCTGGTGGGTATTGGGTTTCGGGCGTTGGCCGTGGATGACGCGGATCTTGGTGGTTCTCGCCATCGGCGGTGTTGCAGGCGGTTCATTTCTTGCGAGCGTGGGGCTGCCGAGCTGGCCGCCTGCTCAGAAGTGGCACGGCGTGTTTTTGATGGCGGGGGCGGTGACGGCCGCCGGATTGATTGAAGCGATGTATCCGCGGCGGGAGTGGGCGGGCCGAGTCGTGCTTGCCATAGCGATCGGTGTGGCCAGCGTGTGGTTACTACCGCTGCCGGAGCAGTCTGCTCTGACAGTGGGTTGGGTCGTTGGCGGATCGGCCTTGCTTGTCGGGATGCTGGATCGTGCCCGCGGTGGCTTGGCGGTACCCGTTGGAGGGTGGGCTGCTGCCGCGGCGATTTCCGCGATGGCGCTCGTGGCCGGATCGATGACGTTCTCACTCATGGCTGGGGCCGTTTCGGCGATGTGCGGGCTTGTGATCGTGCTCGGATGGTTCGCCGGAGGCCGCGTGACCGAAGGCGTATCGGGCGGCGGTTTGACACTTGGTGGCGTACTTGCCGTGATCGCGCTCACCGCATGGGCTTACGACTACAACGTTGTGCCGGGCTGGGCGTGGGCAGTTTCCGGCAGCGGTTTCGCCTTGGCCTGTATTTTCGAGATCGGCCCACTGGGACGATGGAAGGGGTACTCAGCGACAGTTGTGAGATCAATCGTGATGATCAGCCCGCCCGTGTATGTCGTGGTGCATGAATGGGACGCCGTGAAGGGAGCTCTCAGTGGCTGATTCAAACCAGGCACCACGGCGTGCATTCATCGGCGTGGCGATGGTGGCTTTTGCCGAGTTGTGGGAGCGGGCGAGTTATTACAGTCTGGTCGCGCTCCTTGCGCTCTACGCAGTAGCGCCGCGGGCACATGGAGGCCTTGGGGTCAGCCGCTCAGAAGCGACCGAGATCTCGGGCGACTACACGCTGATGGCTTTCGGGCTTCCGGTCATATTCGGGTTTCTTGGCGATCGCTTTCTCGGCCATTACCGAGCGGTCGTACTCGGGGCGTGCATCATCGTGTCGGGGCACGCGACGTTGTTCTTTGGCAATCACGAAGACACTGTGGTGCTGTGGGTTGCCTTGTGGCTCGTGGCGATCGGTACTGGATTTCTCAAGCCTGCGATGCCGTGTCTGGTCAGTTCGTTCTACGGACAGAATCGAGTTCGGCGCGATCAGGCCTTCAAGTACTACTACATGATGATCAACATCGGCGGAATGGTCGGTCCACTCATCGCTGGCCTCATACAGATAAAATGGGGGTTCGACTGGGCCTTCCTGTGGGCCGGACTCGGCATGTCGGTAGCGCTCATTGTACTCATCATCGCCCGGCCGCTTGTGCCAACGACTGAGCGTGGCCGCCCCGGCCTTGCGTGCGATGGCGTACCGGAACCGCCTGACCCGATTGCGATTGACGCAAAACGGCTCCGAGTCAATCTGTTCGCGCTGGCTGCGTTGTTTGTGTTGTTCCTCGTGTGGGCACTGGCCTACGGCGTGTTCGCCGGTAGTGCAACGACCGAACTCATCGGGAACTTCTACGTCGATCGGAAGATCTTTGGCTGGACGATTCCCGCTGCGGCGATGAATTCGATTGAGCCGGCGATCATCGTTGTGGTGACCCCGGTGCTGGCGATCGGACTGGGTTGGTTGGCGCGGCGAGGACGTTTTCCGCACTCGATTTTCCAGATGGTCGTCGGTGGCCTGCTCTCGTGCGTTGCCGTGATCCTGCTCGGTTGGTTGACGATGTCGATTCCGAAAGGCGTCGACTCGGCGCCGGTCATCGGGCTGTGGGCCTTCGTCGGAGCGTATGCCTTCATGAGCGTCGGTGAAGTCTTGATCTCGCCCGTGTACATGGCTGTCATCACTCGACTTGCGCCCCGCCGGCAACAGGCGACTTGGCAGGGGGCGGTGCTGCTGGCGATCGGCATCCTCGGATTTGCCGTCAGCCGGATCGGGGCCTACGCCGAGCAGGATGGGGGGGCGCACCGCGTGGAAACCTTCATGGTGACCGGTGGAATTGCCCTCGGAGTCGTGGTTGCGTTTGCCTTTGCGGCACCCTTCCTCGTGCGGCTCGTTCAGCGGTACAACCCGCAGCCGATCGGCGAGAATCCGGTCATCGGCGATGAACTCGAAGCACTCAAGCAGTTGGATGCGAGCGAACCTGCGGTGGGGGTCCGCGTAGACAAGGAATAAGGACCAGATGCCGCCACGGGCCAATACCGCCCAAGCGTTCTTGTGGACGGTTCCCGTGGTGCTGTTCGACCGTTGTTTATTGGATAGAAGGGTTCCTCCCGGATAGACTTCATGTTCATGCCAAGCCTCTCTCCAGCCCGCCTGACGCTGCCCATCTTGCTTATTGCAGGCATGGTGCTGCATGTGTCACTGCCAGGGATGGGATGCCACGTCATGGCAATTGGCGGTGGTGGCGAGGGCTGCCAGAAGGCGGTCCAGCCTTGCAAACGCATGGCCGAGGCAAAGCGGTGCTGCCGTGCCATGGAGAAGGCTGTGGAGGCGACCTCCTGCTGTATGGCAATGATGCCCTGCCGCGATCAGCAGACACCTCCGCCGTGTGAGGATGAGTCGGAGGCACCGTGCGATGGTTGCACGTTGGGTGCCTGCCCTGTGATGCGGTGGGTCGTGCTGCTTGAGAAGAATCAACTCGATGATGCGATCGCCTTCCAGTTGCGGCGCATCGATCTCGCCTCGCTCCTGCCGGTGGAATGGGTGGCAGGCGATCTGCCTCCGCCGGAGCCACTGGACCTTGCTGCACGCTTGGCGCAGCACGGTGTCTGGTTGATCTAAATACTGCGAACATTTTCATTTGTTCCGTTATTTTGATCAATCATCGCCTCTGATGAGGCACATCCATATTGGAGATCTGACCATGTTCCGTACTATTCTCGCGCTCGCTGTCACCACAATCATCGTCGCTGGCTGCGGCGGTTCCCCCAAGCCTGCTCCTGGTTCTGTCGGTGCCTGTACCCCTGCGGACTGCGCCGCCTGCCCGAAAATGGCTGACGGCTCCTGCCCGAAACTCAGTGGTGGCACCTGCGACAAGTCCGCCGGTGGTGCTTGTAGCAAGCAGGGCAAGACTGGCTGCGCCAAAACGAGCGACGCCAAGACACTTTCTGGTTGCTGCAAGAAGAAGAGCTGAATCCTCCGCTGCAGATTCTCAACACAAGGGCGTGCCGATTTCTTCTCGGCACGCCCTTGTTGCATTGTCTCGATACCCTGCGCTGCACGACCCGCCTCGGCCGGTTCGAGTGCGGTCTCAATTCGGACTCTTGGAAGCGAGCACACAAGGCATGCGAGTTCTACTGACGGCGGTTTTGACGGTTCTTTCAGGTGGGTCTTGGGTGATGGGGGCGGACGATCGGGCGGCGGTGGTGACGTGGCCCAATGGCGATCGCCTGAGTGGGCAATTGCGATCGAATGAGGGCGGCATGATCACGTTGTCGACCACGTCACTTGGTGATGTGAAGATCAAGGCGGCTGGCGTCACGTTGAGCGTGGAGGGCATCAAGCAACCGGATGCAGCCGAGACAAAGGGGACTGGAGCGGCGGTGTCCGATGAGAATACTCCGCCGCTGAGCGAGGATGACGCCAGTCCATGGACCGGATCGCTTTCGTTGGCGGCCAGCACCAGCCGAGCGTCAAGTACGTCCAACAACATCCGTCTTGGTGGCGAACTGCATCGGAAGACCCAGACCGAGCAGTTTGACCTGTCCGGTACGTGGTACTGGAATCAGTCCAACGGCGATACGTCCGACAATGACATCCTCGTACGCGCGAATCAGGAGTGGTTCATCCGGGACAGCCGATGGCTCTACTTCGCGCAGGGTACGTGGCAGTTCGATCAGTTCCAGGACTGGGGACATCGAGTGAGTCCCTACGCCGGCGTGGGCTACAAACTCTTCGACCAGGATGATCTGACATTGACGATCAAGGGCGGTGGTGGCGCGACGTGGCAGTATCACAACAACGAAGTTGATCCACAATTGCTTTTTGAGATGAACACCGAGTGGAAGATCAACGATCGGCAATCACTTACTGGATTCATGTCGATTGCGCCAGACCCTGTGAATTGGGGCAACTACCTTGCAACCATCCAAGCCGATTGGAAACTCAAACTCGGCAGCGACACCCCATGGGCGCTGACGCTTGGTATTCGGGATATCTACGACTCACGACCAGGCCGCGGCAGCAACGCCAATGATCTGAAGGCATATGCCGGGTTGACCATGGATTTCTAGGACGGCGATGTCGTCGCCATTGAGTAGGTGGCCTTCGCAAGCGGAGGCGTGTGGAGCGTCATCGTTGACTCTTCGCCGCGCGGAAGGTGGAACGTTTGCCGTCGGGGTGGGCGCCTTTGGGGACGGGGCGGAGGCCCTCTTCTTGGAAGGCGACCCGGAATGACTCGAGGGTTGTTTCGTGCAGAAGTTGGTCCATGGCATCCTGCACGCTGACGAGTTTGTCATGCAGGGGGCACGGGTTTCCAACGCCGCAGACACCACCGCCGAAGGGACACAGGTCGGTATCGTCCTCCCGTTCGAACAGGCTGTAGATGTCAATCAGCCGGATCTTTTTCGGAGGTTTGGCGAGCGTGTAGCCGCCGCCGGGGCCGGGTAAGCCGCTGACGAGCCCGGCTTGCGAGAGCATGGTGAGGATTTTCGCGACGAAGGGCCGCTGGAGTCCGCGTGAGTCGGCAATGGCCGTTGCGGAGAGTTTTGTCACACCGCCGTCGTAGACCTCTGCCAATCGAGACGCAGAGGCGATTGCTGTTTCGGTTTGCTTGCTGTACATGGGAGGGGAGTGCTCTGGAGCGGTGTATTAGTCGGCGGTCGTGCTTGGCATCTGTGTTGGCGGAGCAAGGTGCACCGTGCGTCGGTAGCGGTGACCGGCGCGTGGAATGTGGACGTCAAACCTGGTGGGGATGATTTTGATGACGGCGGTGTTGTCGGTGGGAGCACCGTCGGTTGCGGCGGGGGCGTTCATGGTGGCGTGCTCCGTTCCGGTGTCGATCGCGTGGGGCCAAAACCTTGCCGGACGATGCTACGGGGTGAGGCTGCCAATGACTACCGATATCCAGATACAAAGGTAGATATTTCAAGGATGCGAATGTGTTTTTGTCTGCAATTAGTTCTGGAAGCAGTGGTTACGCCGTTTCGCGAGTAGTGCCCTTGAGCCGCGGAGACTCTTCTATCTGTGGATTATGTTTGTTGGAGGAGTGTCCAGTGGCCGGAATTCGGAGCGGTATCGGAATCGGCTGAATCAAGACAAGCAGATCCACATTGCAGTACGTTGTAGCGCAGTCGCTCGTGGTGAGCGGCTATCAGGAGGTGTGACTGTGGATGTATCAAGGATGATCGGGCTGGCACTTGTGGGCGTGTTGAGCGCAAGTGCGTTGGCAAGTGATAGCGACGCCCTTCGGGCGAAGATCGCCGAATTGGAGGCCGGTCAGCAGCAGACCAATCTATTGCTCGACTCGCTGCAAAGTGACTTGGACCGTGTGCGGGCCGAGTCATCGGACGATTGGCTCAGCCACGAGCGAGCCGAGAAGATCAAGGGATTGGTACAGGACGTTCTTGCTGATGCCGACACGCGCGCTTCGCTGCAGGGGAGCGGCGCGACCAGTGGCTACGACAAGGGCTTCTTTATCGCTTCGCAGGATGGCAACTTCAAGTTGACCATGAATATGAACATGCAGTTCCGGTTCCTGTGGGATCATCGGGACAATCCCCCTGCCGC
>DOVP01000273.1:0-1484 GCA_003520025.1 Phycisphaerales bacterium | reverse complement strand
CCGCCTCCAACCCGACGGCAACCGATGTTTTTGGATTCACAAATCAACGGACGGCCTTGATCTTCAAGGGGCACGTATTTGATCCATCGCTGACTTACTTTGCTCAGTTCATGTGGGGAGCGAACTACGCCAGTACGCTCCTCGATGCTTGGATTGGAAAGACGTTGGACGGTGGCTGGTCTGTGAAGGCAGGTAAGTTCCGCACGCCGTTTTCCCGCGATATGCTGGTGGGCTACACCCATCAACTCGCCGTTGATCGTCCGCTCATGGGGTATTACTTCTGCATTGGCCGTTCGCAGGGACTACAAGCGAAGTATCAGGGCGATAATTGCCGTTTTACGGCGGCCACTTTTGAGGCCTTTGAGCCAATCGGGGGGCTCCCCGACTTGGGCCAATGGAACAGCACCTACGACAGCATCGCGTTTGCAGCGAGGTGCGACTGGCTGGTATCAGGCAGTTGGAGTGATGTGCAGAGCTACACGGCCTTCTCTCCGAGTGAAACCGCAGTGCTTCTTGGCGGTGCCGTTGCCTATGCAACGGCGAATCAGTCTTTGTATGACGCTCCAGGGCCCCAGCAGCATGACTTCCGCTCCACAGCAGACGCAACGATCAACTTCGATGGCGGATCGCTGGCGGCGTCGGTTGTGATGGCACACTTGAGCGAGAATCCTCGAAATCGTCCGCGTGAGCGTGATACGGTCTGGGGGCTGAACGTACAGGGGGCCATCTTCCTGTCCGATGATGTTCAGGCTTATTCTCGCTACCAGTGGGCGGATTCGCAATTTTCAGGCGATGACGATCTGAGTATCGTGCAACTCGGTATCAATTACTACATCCATGGACAGAATGTAAAGTGGACGACCGACATCGGATACTCGTTCAATCAGATTTCAGCCACCTACTTCACCATGGTGCAGGCCCCGGCAAATGCAACAAGTGCAGGCATCAGCAATGGTGGCTCAAATTTCACCGGCTGGACCGAGGATGGTGGTGATGGGCAATGGCTCATTCGCTCTCAGTTGCAGTTGTCGTTCTGATTCCTGTGTAACCAACTGTTCCTTTGATATGGATGGTGGCTCCTGTATGTCGGATCGTCCTCTTGAGTGCATTGTTGGATGGGGCATTCCCCTGGTGCTACTGGCACTGGCGGGGGTGTTCTTGTTCAGCCCGTTTCAATTGGATGACCCGATACCTGAACCGGTACAGGTAGATCGAGCGAGCCTCGGGGCGAGCCCGATTCGCGTTGCCATGCATGATCCTGCAACCATCAAAGTTGCGACTTTTGATATGAAGTGCATGGAGTGCCACGCCCTCTTCGAGAATACGAAGATGGTCCCCCGAAATATTTCCCGGCATCGGAACATCGTGTTGGACCACGGTGTGAACAACAACTGTTTCAATTGCCATGATGCCGAGCGTCGTGATCGGCTCGCCATGGGAGGTGGGAAGACGGTCGGCTATGACGAGGTCTCACAGTTCTGTGG